>JASHSZ010000286.1 GCA_030040815.1 Streptosporangiaceae bacterium | reverse complement strand
TGTCGCAAGAGGCGGGGCTCGCCCTCGGCGCTCAGGCGGGCGAGGCAAGGATGCGGGACGTCGTCACCGCTGGCGGCTTCACCCACTTCCGCCGCGTCGCGGAGACTCCGTTCAACCTTGTGTTCGAGGCACGCCCATGACCACCGAGGCGCGGCCCGTTGCGGCCCCGGCGGCGCGAGGGGGGCCGCCGGGCGCTGCACAGGGCGAGCAGACCCGCGCGCGTTACCCGGACAGCACCGGCTACATCGAGCGCGACGGTGTGCGGGTGTACTACGAGGTGTACGGCTCGGGTGAGCCAACCGTGCTCCTGCTGCCGACGTGGTCGATCGTCCATTCGCGGCACTGGAAGATGCAGATCCCCTACCTTGCCCGGCACTGCCGCGTCGTCACGCTCGACGGGCGGGGAAACGGCCGCTCCGATCGGCCGACGGACCCGGCTGCGTATAGGGAGCCTGAATTCGCAGCCGACGCGCTAGCGGTCATGGATGCCACGAAGACCGCGCGTGCGACGATCGTGTCACTGTCGGTCGGGGCGCAGCGTGCTCTGATCCTCGCGGCCGAGCACCCGGATCGGGTCTCCGGTGCTGTCTTCATCTGCCCGGCTGTGCCGCTCGCGTCGCCTTTGGCGGCTCGCACGCGGTACCCGTGGGACGAAGTGCTGGCTACCGACGAGGGCTGGGCGAAGGACAACCTCCACTACTGGCTCCGGGACTACCGCGGGTTCCTGGAGTTCTTCTTCTCCGAGATGTTCAACGAGCCGCACTCGACTAAGCCGATCGAAGACTGCATCGGCTGGGGCCTCGAGACGACGGCCGAGACGCTCATCGCGACCGAGATCGGCAACGGCCTCGATGAGGCAACGACTCGCGAGCTATGCGGCCGGGTTCGCTGCCCCGTGCTGGTCATCCAGGGCACAGCGGACGCGATCACCGGGCCGGGCCGAGGCATCGCGCTCGCCGAAGCGACCGGCGGTGCTCCGGTGCTGCTCGAGGGGTCGGGCCACGGCCCGCACGTGCGTGACCCGGTCAAGGTCAACCTGCTGCTGCGAGACTTCGCTGTCCCAGCGCGGGCGCACTCGCGCTGGGTCCGCGGCCGGGCACGCCGCAAGCGCGTCCTGTACATCTCCTCGCCGATCGGCCTGGGTCACGCCCAGCGGGACGCGGCGATCGCCGCCGAACTACGCAAGCTGCACCCGGATGTGGAAATCGACTGGCTCGCTCAGCATCCGGTCACCAAGGTGCTCGAAGCTCGTGGCGAGCGCATCCACCCGGCCAGCGTGCACCTGGCAAGTGAGTCCGGGCACATCGAATCCGAGTCAGCCGAGCACGACCTGCACTGCTTCCAGGCCCTGCGGCGGATGGATGAGATCCTGCTTGCCAACTTCATGGTCTTCCACGACCTAACCCAGGCCGAGGACTACGACCTGTGGATCGGCGACGAGGCCTGGGAGCTCGATTACTACCTGCACGAGAACCCGGAGCTGAAGTCGGCCGCCTATGCATGGCTGACAGACTTTGTGGGCTGGCTGCCGATGCCCGACGGCGGCGACCACGAAGCGCTCCTCACCGCGGACTACAACGCCGAGATGATCGAGCACATCGCTCGCTTCCCACGCGTTCGTGACCGGGCCATCTTCGTGGGCGAACCCGATGACATCGTTCCGGACACCTTCGGCCCCGGCCTGCCCGCGATCCGGGACTGGACCGAGCGGCACTACGACTTCGCCGGCTACGTCACCGGCTTCGATCCGGGTCAGCTCGGGGACCGCGAAGCCCTCGGCTATAAGCCTGACGAGCGTGTATGCATTGTTACTGTCGGCGGCTCAGGCGTCGGTGGCCACCTGCTGCGGCGAGTAATCGCCGCCTTCCCCGATGCCAAGGCCCTCGTGCCTGACTTGAGGATGATCGTGGTCACCGGTCCCCGGATCGATCCGGAAGGCCTGCCAGGCCATGATGGGCTCGAGATCCGCGCGTACGTTCCCGAGCTGTACCGCCAGCTGGCAGCCTGTGATCTTGCGGTTGTCCAGGGCGGACTGACCACGGCGATGGAGCTGACCGCCAGTCGGCGGCCGTTCCTGTACTTTCCGCTGCGTCATCACTTCGAGCAGAACTTCCACGTGCGGCACCGGCTAGCCCGCTACGGCGCCGGGCGCTGCATGGACATCGAGACAGCGGGCCCTGCCGACATCGCCGCGGCCATCGCCGGCGAGATCGGCCGCGAGGTGAACTATCTCCCCGTTGCCACCGACGGCGCCGCGCGCGCGGCTGCCCAGATCGCCGATCTCCTCTAGCGGCGAGCAGCCGCGTGGCTCACGCAGCGGTGTAGTACGGTCACGGGCGCTCGGGCGTCGGATGGTCGGCCAGGGCGCGGCGGACGCTGCCGTCTGCGTCAGCCAGCGCCTTGGCCGCCGCCTCCGGCTCAAGCCCGGACAACAGGCACAGCAGGGCCAGGCGCACGTCGCTGCCGCACCGGACCAGCTGGGCGCCGCACACGGTCTCGTCGGCGCCGGTAGCCTCCATGAGGATCGTCAGCTGGCGGCCGCGCAGCTTGGCGTTCGATCCTGACAGCGAGACCATCAGGTTGGAAAACGTGCGGCCGAGGCGCACCATCGCGGCCGTGGAGAGCGCGTTCAGCAGCAGCTTCTGGGCTGTCGCGGCCTTCAGCCTGGTGGACCCCGCGATAGCCTCCGGCCCGGTGTCCGCGACCACGACGTAATCGGCGAGGCCTGCCAGCGGCGCGGCCGTATTGCTGGTCACCAGCACCGTGACGGCGCCGGCCAGCCGGGCGGCGCTCAGTGCCCCCGCGACATAGGGGGTGCGGCCGCTCGCGCTGATCCCCACCGCCACGTCCGCTGCCGACACGGACGCCGCGTCGTGCGCGCCGAGCGACGTGTCGTCCTCGGCGTCCTCGACGGCAGTGCCGAGCGCCCGGTCACCGCCGGCATGATGAGCGATGAACACGCCATGCTCAAGCCCGAACGTCGGTACGACCTCGGCCGCGTCCAGGACGGCCATCCTGCCGGACGTGCCGGCTCCGAAGTAGTGCACCTGGCCGCCGGCGCGCACACACTCGACCACCTTGTCGACGACGTGGGCAAGCACCGGCAGCGCCCGCGCGACCTCACCTGCCACGGTCGCGTCCTCGGCGTTGAGCAGCCGCAGGACTTCCTCGGTTGGCACGATGTCGATATCGGCCGTCCGCGGGTTGCGCTGCTCGGTGCGAGAGGCTTCCCGCGGCGGAATCAGCACGCCGGGCCCGTCTGACTGCGTTTCGCCTGACATCAGCCCCTCCTCCGCTGCCCAAGCGCAGCGCTGGCAGCACGAGCTTGAGACCCGGAACCGAGGCGGAGGCGCACCCGGAAGCTGCGGTGTCCGGCCACTGTGATCATCCGACCAGCCACCACCCTCGATCCGGCCGCTATCCAGCGCATATGTGCTGACGTTCTCGATCTTGAGCCTGATCCTAGCGATCTCCCGGCGATCCTTGCGGGTTCGGACCGGCACCTGGGGGTCGTCGCGGAGGCCAGCGGTGAGATCATCGGCGCGTGCTACGGCAGCCTCAGATTCGCACCTGGCGGCCGAGTTTCCGGTCACGTCGACGTGCTCGCCGTTGCCCGGCAGGCATCCGGTCGGGGCGCCGGGGAGTCATGTCGCCTGCCGCCGCGAGCAGTACGTGGGATTCGCCTGCCATGGCAGCGTCCGCCCGGCTGGTTCAGACCGATGGGGAAGCCGTCGCCGGAGCGCGGGCACTGCATCGGGTCGGTGCTGCTCAGGCGCTGACTGTCGGACATGCAGGGGACCGGCGTGGCGATTGCGAGGATTGGCTGGGTTGGCCCGGTCTGGCTCTACGCCCGCGCCGTCGGCGCCCGGACAGAGCGCGTGTACTGGCTCTACCGCAAGGGCCTTGTGAGGTGACCGCTACGCCCGGCGTAGAGAGGATCCCCGATGGGGTCCGCGCCTGAGCTGATCGACGACGCTGTCGCGCGCGGGGTGATCCCCGGTGCGGTGCTGGCGGCGGGGATCGGGAGCGCCCAGCCCGTGCTCCTGCACGTCGCGGGGGACGCACAGCGCGATGCGGCGGCGCGGCGGCCGATGTCAGCCGACACCATCTTCGACCTCGCCTCGCTGACGAAGGTGACGGCGACGCTGCCGTGCGTGCTGCGCTTGGTGGCTGTAGGTGACCTCGGGCTCGACGACCCGGTGCGCCGGTTCGTGCCCGCCTTCGCCGGTGCTGCAGACGACAGCGCGGGCAAGGACCGGGTGACCGTGCGGCAGCTGCTGACCCACACCTCGGGCCTGCCGGAGAGCCGCAAGTACTACGAGTACCTGCACGATTCCGAGCAGATCCGCGCGGCAGCGGTAGCCGAGCCGCTCGTCAGCCCGCCGGGTAGTATCGTCCGCTACTCGGACGTCGGCTTCATCGTGCTCGGCGAGCTATGCAGGTCGGTGGCGGGGTGCGGGCTCGACCAGCTCGCGTCGGACCTGGTGTGCGAGCCGCTGGGCATGACCGACGCCGGGTACCTGCCCCGGCCAGCGCTGGCGGGCCGTATCGCATCGACGGAGCAGGTTGGCGGCGCGGCGAAAACGGGTGTCGTGCATGACGAGAACGCTGCGGCGCTGGGCGGGGTGGCGGGCCAGGCCGGCTTGTTCGGCACGGCGGCCGACCTGGCGAGTTACGCGACCGCGTGGGCGTGCGCGGGCAGCGAGCAAGCTGCGGCCCTGCGACTGCCCGCCTGGCTGCGCGCCGCGGCGCTTGCCTGCCAGACCGAGGGCCTGACAGGCGATGGAGTACCCGGCCGACGAGGGCTGGGCTGGGGTCTGCGCGGTGATCGCTGGGACAACATGGGCGAGGGCTGGCCCGCCACCGGCGCTGGGCACACCGGCTTCACCGGGACGAGCTTGTCGGTCGACCCGCCGAGCGGCATGTGGGCTGTGCTGCTGACGAACGCCGTGCACTTCGGCCGCAGCCCCGACCACTCGGTGGTCAGCCTCCGCAAGCAGGTGCACGCCAGCATCGCCGCGACGCTGCTCACCAGCGTCGTACAGTGACGCCTGGCCGCAACCACTGCGGCGCCTGCCGTCTCTGGACGCTTCCGCACGCGGGAGACGACGTTCCGCTCGGGTGCCATGGCCAGCAGGATCGCCGCCCTGACGGTCGTCGACGGCCTGTTCGTTGTCGTCGCGCAGCGTAACTGCAAGCAGACCCTGCGCGCTCTGGAGCGAACCCACGCGGGCGGCGCAGGCTCGCCGGTCGTGATGCGAGCCCGAGGGCTCGGGAGATGATCCGCTGCGTCAAGGTGGTCCGCACGATGATCACGGCCGCCACCGAGGACTGCTACGGCTGATCGGAGGCGGCCGCCGCGGCGAGCCGGACTGCGCCGACGACTGGCGGATCCGCCAGCGCCTGCACGGGGCTGGCCGGCAGCGCTGCGGCCAGGGCGGTGGTCGTGGCGCCGAGCAGCCGCTGGTGTCCCATCAGTCCGCCGGCGAGCACTACCGGGACGGCACCTGACGTGGCGAGCCGCGCGGTGACCTCGGCGGCGAGACCGGCCAGCGCCTGCGCCGCCTGTTTCGTGATGCGCGCTGCCGCGGCGTCCGAACAGTCCAGCACGGCTGGCGCGTGCCTCGCCCAGTGCCATGGCTCTGGCTGCCGGTAGAACATTTCGCGCAGCTGCGTCAGATCGCTGGCCCCGGCCGCGTCGAGCAGGCAAGCGCCCAGCGGGCCGGACGGCACGTCGCTGCCGAGCCGGGCCAGCAGCTCGCGGATCGCGCTCCGCACAATCCAGTAGCCGCCGCCCTCATCGCCGAGCAGGTAGCCCCATCCGCCGGCCAGCGCGGTCCGGCCCTGCCAGGCGCCCACGGCGATCGACCCCGTGCCGCTGATCACCGCGATGCCGTCGGTCAAGCCGGCGGCCGGCAGGACCAGCGAGACGTCATCGACGACGACGACCCGGCCGGAGGTGGTCAGCGGAACCAGCCGTGCGCGCAGAAAGTCACGGGTGTCCGGCGCGGTGATGACCCCGGCGGCGCCCACGCACACCGCGTCGAGGCTCCCGCTCAGCTCGGGCAGCTGCGCGAGCAGGTCTGTCAGCGCGGCAGCCGCGCGGTCCGGTCCGGCTGCGGTCATAGAGGCGCTGGCGGCCCTGGCCTCCGCCACGATGACGCCATCCGCCACCAGCCGCGCCTTGGTCGCGCTCGCGCCGATGTCTACGCCGAGAACCCGAGTCACATCGCGCACCGCCGATCGAGCAGAGGGTCTGGTCGAGCCATCATCGCCGGCCGTCGCGGCAGCGAGTGCCGGGTCGTGCCCAGCTGCCGCTGGCTGCTATCGCGGCCAGGACGTGGGCCTCGCCGAGGCTCGCTGCTCCTCAAGGCCGAAAGTCAGTCAGCAGGGGACCTTTGGGCGTTAAGCGGTGCCTCGCGGGGGGATATCTACAGACGATGGGCGATGGAGCCCGTATCGCGGTACTCGGCGCAGGGGCCATGGGAGCGGCGCTGGGAGTGCATAGCGCTCGCAGGGGGCACCGCAGCGTTTTGCTAGCCACTGACCACGACGAGGCAGCCGTGGCCGCGTGGCGCAGCCGGCTGCCGCACCCGTCCCTGCAGCTGCCCTTCCATGACCATGTCGGCTGCCGTACGGATGGAGAGTGGCACGACGTCCTGCGGAACGCCGAGGTCGTGTTCGTCGCTGTGTCCAGCGACGGACTTGAGCGCGTGCTGTCGCAGGCGGCGCGGGTCGGCGCGCCCGACGCGATCTGGGTGCTGGCCACCAAGGGCTGGACCCCGGAAGCCCTCCAGACTCCCAGCGAGGTGGCCGCTGCAGTGCTCGGGGACGTGCCGGTGGTTTCGCTGGCCGGCCCGGCGCTGGCCGCTGAACTGTTCGCAGGCTTGCCCACGGGCCTGCTCTGCGCATCAGCGGACCAGCGCGCCCGCCGGGGCGCGGCCGCCGCACTGGCCTCGCCCACCACGGCGGTGTTCACCACTAGTGACGTGGCTGGCGCCGAGACATGCGCGGCATTCAAGAACGTTGTGGCGGTGGCAGTCGGTCTCGCGGAGGGCCTGTCCGAGCGGCTGGGGGAGAGCGCGCTGGCAGCCAGTTACAACAACGCCCGCGCCGCCGTATTCGCCCGTGGCATGCTCGACATGCTGGCACTCGTGGAGGCACGAGGCGGCCGCGTCCCAACCGTTCTCGGGCTGGCCGGAGCCGGAGACCTCTACGTCACCTGCCAGCACGGCCGCAACGGTCACTTCGGTCGGCTGCTGGGTTCTGGTGCCACGCCGGAAGCCGCGCTCCGCTCGATCGGCAGCACGGTCGAGGGAGTGGCAAACACCGCGGCTGCGCTGAGGCTGGCTGACCGCGCCGGGCTCGATCTTCCCACGGCGCGGGTTGTGGAACTCGCACTCACGGAGGATCTGACTGGCGAGCGTGTCAGCGACCGGTTGCGGGAACTCTTCCTCACCGTGGTGTCGGGCGCTCGGTCGTCCGCCAGCTAGAGCTGAGCCCAGCCAGTGCTGACTCTCGTGGTTTGCTACTCCGCTGCCGGAACCACGAGCTGATCCTTCAGGATCTTGCGCATCGCGTTCTTTGGCAGTTCAGCGCGGAACTCCACGACCCTCGGGTACTTGTAGGCGGCCATCCGCTCCTTGCAGTACGCGATCAGCTCGGGCGCGGACAGCGCCGCGCCTGGACGCACTGTGACGACAGCCCTGACCTCCTTGCCGAGCACCTCGCGGGGAAACCCGACGACAGCGGCCTCGGCAACCGCGGGGTGCGCGTGAATAGCGTCCTCGATTTCGGCAGGGTAGACGTTGTAGCCACCGCGGATGATGAGTTCTTTGATCCGGCCGATGATGAACAGGAATCGGTCATCGTCGAAGTAGCCGAGGTCACCGGTGTGGAACCAATCACCGGTGAGGCTGTCGGCGTTGGCTTCGGGGGTGTTTCGGTAGCCCTTCATCACGTGCAGGCCGCGCGTCACAACCTCGCTGACGTGATCTTTGCATGGCGGCCGGGACCGCGCGAACACGTGGAAGAGCGGCAGCACCGTGATGACGATGTCAGAGGACTGAACGTCGAACAGCGGCCTGGGAATGTCAGCATTCATGTACAGCTGGACGTGCCTCAGGTTGGCGCCCTTCGGGACCCGGCCGTCGCGAGTGTCGCGGCCGCGTGCCTGGTATCGGAAGCCGACGGCATGATGATGTGTGTTGGTAGTGCTCAGTCTGGCGGCGGGCAACATGTGGACGGAGCGAGATGAGCGATCGGGACCTGATGCGCGCCTCTGACGATGACCGGCAGCAGGTCGTCGACCGGCTGCGAGCGGCCCTTGAGGAGGGCCGACTGAAAATGGAGGAGTTCACCGAGCGGATCGGCCTCGCTTATCAGGCCGTCACGTACGGCGATCTGGCCAAGCTGCACGTGGACCTTCCCCCTGCCAGCTCGCGGGCCGAGCCGCGCATCGCTCCGGCGCCAGTCGCCCAGCCTGCTGTAGCCGGTAGGAACAGCGCCTTCGCTGACTTGCCAGCGGCGCTGAAAGTGCTGTGGACGATTTGGCTGGCTGCCGTGTCAATCAACCTGGTGGTCTGGGTCCTGGTTGTGGGGACCACCGGGCATCTCATCTACCCATGGCCACTATGGGTAGCCGGCCCGTACGGCGCGGCGCTGCTGGCTATTTCGGTGCCTGTGGTGCACAGCAGGCGCAGCCGTCGGCCTGCCGCAGCACTCCCGCCTCCCGGCGAGGCCGAGTCACGGCGGCAACTCCGTTCGTAGCGCAAAGGCATGCTGTCGCCAGGCCCCGCGCCAGCTCCGCCAATCCTGCATCAGGACGTCATCGCTGGTCTCGTGCCGGGGCGGCTCAGGCTTCGCGGGCGTCAACCCGTCCTGACACTGGCCTGCGGGTACCCATCCTGCAGATACGATGCCCGGCCGGTCTCCAGCGCTTGCAGCGCCGCGGCTACTCTGCGCCATATGTAGGGCCGGAGGCGTTCCTTGGCCCGAGGCTGCGGGCGGCGACCGCGATCGCCGCCCGCTACATGGGAGCCGATCATGCCGAGTGGCCCCGGTTGCCGCGACGCTGTTCCCGCAGCCACGTTGCTTCGAACCCAACACCCGGCACCGCCAGCGAAAACGACCGTGAGCCGGAACCTCCCGGCGTCGGGCCGGTTTCCTCTTGTCCCGCTGTTTCTCACCGTATGCCGCCGTCAGCCGCGGTGTTTTGAGCGCTCTTTCTCCTTGGGGGCGCTCTCTCGGGGGATCTGGAAGAACGTAGAGCGCAGGATAAACCGGGCCACGAGCATCAACAGCAGGCCCACGGCGACGATGCCGACGAGCGCCCAGTTCTGTGACGCCGGCTCGGACTGGATCGACTTGTAGATGATCCAGACCAGGAATCCCGCCGCGGCGAGGGGAAGGATACCGAGGATCACGGCGTCCCAGGCGCTTGAAATGACACGACGGCGGTAGTAGGCGATCGTGGCTAGCGGGGTTAGCACGTAGAAGGCGGCGAACAGCAGGCCCGACACGTCCACCACTGCGTCGAATGCGCTTTGCACCGATGAAGTCAACAGGTAAATCCAGACCAACACGATCACGACCGCGCCGACCAGGATGCTGGCCGACGCCGGGGTGGAGAAGCGGCGGTTCACGTTACTCAGGAACGGCGGCAGGACATTGTGTGATGCCATGCCGTACACGATTCGCGCGGTCAGCAAGATGGTGGTACCCATGAGCGCGATCACTGACAGCGCCAGGGACAGCGCCATCACCTTGGCCCAGCTGCTGCCGCCCAGCGCCTGGCTGACGTAGACGAGCGCGCTGGCGGAGTTCGCCTGCAGCTTTGCTGGCGACACCACTCCCGACAGGCCGAGATA
>JASHSZ010000285.1 GCA_030040815.1 Streptosporangiaceae bacterium | reverse complement strand
GCTCCTTGATCGGCGAAGTCGCCCGGTCGCCGGTGACCGTCAGGCGCCTAAGGTGGTCGTCATGCTCTCGTGGTGGCACCGCGACGTGATCGCGGCCGGCAAGCTGCCGCTGATGCTCGCCTTCGTGTCCTTCGTGCTCACCTTCGTGTCGACGCGGGCGATCACCCGGCTGATACGCGATGGGCGCGGTCCGTTCCGCAATGTCACGGTCGGCGGGACGCACATTCACCACTCCGTGCCCGGCATCATCCTGCTGATGATCGGGGCGTTCACGGCGGTCGGCGGGCCCGGCACGATGGGCTGGCTCTCGTTTTCTGCGATCGCAGTCGGGATCGGGACGTCGCTAGTGCTGGACGAGTTTGCGCTGATCTTGCACCTCCAGGATGTGTACTGGACCGGCGAGGGCCAGCTCTCAGTCGAGGCGGTCAGCCTGGTCGCGGCCTGCCTCGGGCTGGCCCTGGTCGGGTTCAGCCCCGCGCGAGTGGAGAACGTCGATAGCGCCGAGCTCTCGCTGCGGATCAGCGCGACTGGCGTCCTGATCATCGACGGCTGCATGGCGCTGGTCTGCGTACTGAAGGGCAAGTACCGGTCCGGGCTGTTCGGCCTGTTCCTGCCGCCGGTAGGGTTCATCGGCGCAGTGCGGCTAGCCCGGCCGAACTCAATCTGGGCACGGCGCCTCTACCGGGGCAAGCAGCTGGAGCACGCCACTCGCAGGGCCGCAGCCTTCGACCGCCGCTGGAAGCCGGTGCAGGCCGACTGGGAGGACTTCATCGGCGGCCGACCGTCGCAGCCGAACCCTGCGCCCAGTCCGCCCCCGGCGGCAAGCCGGACCCCAGGCGCCGGCGCTCCGGATGACCCGGCCCGCGGCGGGGCCGCCGCCGGGCGCTAACAGGCGTTGCCGAGAGAACTGCCGCAGCAGGCCAACGTGGCGAACGTCAAGCGCGGCGAACGGCGACCTCGTCCCGAAGGCGGCCACGGTCCCCTTAGACGACGCACCAGCGACGTTTGCGACGCTGGCGAGCCCGCATCCGCCCGCCAAAATCGCGCTCACCCGCAGGTAGCCGAGCTACTTCTCATCCGGGCACAACGCGGATGCCGTAACGTTCTCCGATCCGGGTGAGCTCATCCTCGCTGGAAGCAACGTTGATCTCCCGGAAGTAGTGCTCTATGCCGCCCGGGACGGCGATCAGCAGCAAACGCGCGGCAGGGCCAGCGGCCCAGAACCGGTGCGGGCGACCGCGGGGCAAGAACACGAAGCTGCCCGTCGTGGCCTCGAATGCCTCGCTCCCGCAGCGGACGGACAGAGCGCCGTCCAGCACGTAAAAGCACTCGTCGGCGCGATCATGGACATGCAGCGGCGGCCCCGCACCGATGCTGGTCTCAAAGACGCTCAGGGAGCCGCCCGTCGATTGGCATGAGGCCTTCAGCCCAGGATCGCCCGCCAGGCCGACGCCAGGCGGAACCATATAGCCGGTCAGGAAGTCGGTCATGGCGTCCATGATCGTGCCCGCGCACTGCCGGACGCTAACGCCCGCTGAGATGAGGCCAAGATCGTTTACCAAACCGCTATCTGCGTCGGGACGGCGGGATTGAACCCGCGACCCCTTGACTGCGGCTCCCAGGGCCTCACCACCCTTGCCTGGCCGACGCGCTGGCACCTTGGTGATCGAAAGTGCCCTGGCGCGGGCATTGACGTGCTGAGGAGCTCGAAGTTGAGGCCGTCGCAGTGGATTCGCGGCCGGCACTGGCAACTGGGCGCGGGGCACGGGCACCCTTTTGCTGCTTGGCAGCGGCTACGGCGTTCCCGGCTGCTTGCGGAGCAGGCGGCTGGAGCATAAGCGAGCTGCGTGACGTCGCCGGGGGCAGGATGAGTGGCCTGACCGTTCTTGCCGCCGTGTTCGTGGCCTACGCGCTGGTCGCGTCGAGGCTCGACCGGTGGCAGATCAGCGCGCCGATGGTCTTCGTCGCGGCAGGCCTGATCCTCGGCCCGCACGCGGCGGACATCGTGTCTTTCAGCCTCAGCGGCAAGGCCATCCTTACGATCACCGAGCTGACGCTGGCTTTGCTGCTGTTCGCCGACGCCTCCACCGTGCGGCTGAAAGACGTCAGCGGCGACGCGAGTCTCCCTGGCCGACTGCTGTCGGCCGGGCTGCCGCTCACCATCGGGGCCGGCACGCTCGTGGCTTACTTCGTCCTGCCGGGGGCTGGCTGGGCGCTGGCGGCGCTGATCGCCACCATCCTGGCGCCGACCGACGCGGCGCTGGGCCTGGCCGTGGTGACGAACCGCGTGGTTCCGGTGCGGATCCGCAGGGCGCTTAACGTCGAGAGCGGTCTCAACGACGGGATCGCAGCGCCGTTCGTCACGCTCTTCATCGCTGTCGTCGCGGCAGATGAGGGTCTGATGCCGCGCGACTGGGGCCTGGAGGCGATCAAGGAGATCGGCCTGGCGGTTGTCGCCGCGGGGGTCGTGGGGTTTGCCGGCGGCAAACTGCTGGGTTTCGCCCGGGACCGGGGCTGGACGTCTGAGGTGTCCGAGCAGATCGCCATTCTCGCTCTAACCCTGCTGGCGTACGAGGGCTCTGTCACGGTCGGGGGCAACGGCTTCGTCGCGGCCTTCAGTGCCGGGATTGTGTTCGGCGCAGCTACCAGAGGCCAGGGCCTCGCGGCAGCCGGCGCGTTCACCGAGACCGTCGGACTGACCGCCTCATTCGTGGTCTGGGCCGTTTTTGGCGCGTTGTTCGTCGGGGAGATCTTCACCCGCGCGCTGTCCGCCCGGCCGATCCTCTATGCCCTCCTGAGCCTGACAGTGATCAGGATGGTGCCGGTGGCGCTTGCTCTCGTCGGCACGAAGCTACGCCCGGCGACCGTCGTCTTCATGGGCTGGTTCGGCCCCCGTGGGCTGGCCTCGGTCGTGTTCACGCTCGTCGCTCTGGAGGAATTCGAGCGCAGCCACGTCGGCGACACGCTGGTTGAGGCGGCAACCTGGACGATCCTGCTGTCGGTGGTGTTGCACGGGATATCAGCGTCACCGCTGGCCGCGAGGTACGGCTCACTGATCATGAAGGCCGGCGACGTGCCCGAGAAGGCTGCCGCGGAAGAGCCGCGGATCCGGCTCCGCGATCTGGCCGGACGGCACCCGCTGCGATCCATAACGGGACACCAGTCGCCCAGAGGCGAGGAACCGTGACGATACCTGCGGCGGCAAGTGGGGCGCGGGCCGTGAAGATGGGCGACCGGGAGCCACCGCCCCCTGCTTTGCGCGCATGCCGCCCAGGTGTGCGCGGTGCCGTTCCAGGGGATGTGCACTGTCGCAAAAGAGGGCTGCCACCTGCGGGTCGTTCGATGGCAGGCATAGCGTGTGGTCCTCAGATGATTCCCAGCGGAGCGCGGCAAACCAAGGCCAGTCGCGAGCCTCTGCGACCTGGGAGGCCCTGGCGGCCTGAGGACTGTCCGCGCTACCGCGCCTGCGCCAGCAGGCCGAGATCGTGGGCAATCCGGGTGCCAAGGTCGGGGTCGACCTTGGCCCAGTAGTCCCTGACCGCGCGTTCCTGGATGAATCGCTCGACGCCCTGGCTCAGGTGCCAGACGATATTGCCGGCCAGATGGTCCCGGTCGGTCTGTGTCATCACCTGGCGGTACAGCGTGCCGGGCTGGCTGAAGTCGTCGTCGTCTCGGTGTGCCTCGTAGGCCGTGCGTGCGATCTCCCCCGCCTCGACCAGCCAGCTGGGGTCGTGATACCGCTGCGAGGCGGCCCTGGGGCCGCCGTAGCTGTTCGGCGCGTAGACAGGCTGGCTCCCGTTGTGGCGGAACCGCATCGGGCCGTCCTTGTTGTAGTTGTGCACCTCGCCCATCGGCTGGTTCACCGGCAGCTGCTCATAGTTGGGGCCGGTGCGGTAGCGGTTGGAGTCGCCGTAGGCGAACATCCGGCCGAGCACCATCTTGTCCGGGCTGGGTCCGATGCCCGGCACCATGTTCGCCACATCGAACCCGACCTGCATGACCTGGGCGAAGAAGTTCTCTGGGTTGCGGTCCAGCACCATCCGGCCGACCGGGATGAGCGGGTAGTCGGCGTGCGGCCATACCTTCGTCACGTCGAACGGGTTGAACCGGTAGCTGGCCGCCTCTGCGATCGGCATGATCTGCATCTCCAGGCGCCACGACGGCCGGTCACCGCGCATGATCGCATCCCACAGGTCGCGGCGGTGGTAGTCGAGATCCTCGGCGCGCATGGCCCTGGCCTCGGCGTCGGTCATATTCTGGACGCCCTGCTCGGTCCTGAAGTGGTACTTCACCCAGAACTTCTCGCCCGCGGCGTTCTCCCACATGTACGTGTCGCTGCTGAAGCCGTGCATGTGCCGCCACGATCGCGGCGTGCCATGGTCGCTCATCAGGATCGTCACCTGGTGGGCCGACTCCGGCGAGAGCGTCCAGAAGTCCCACTGCATGTTGTTGCTGCGCAGTCCGCTGTCGGGCAGGCGCTCCTGCGAGTGGATGAAGTCCGGGAACTTCATCGGGTCGCGCACGAAGAAGACGGGCGTGTTGTTGCCGACCATGTCGTAGTTGCCGTCTTCTGTGTAGAACTTGACGGCGAAGCCGCGCACGTCGCGGTCGGTATCGGCGTAACCCTCCTCGCCCGCCACCGTCGAGAACCGGGCGATCAGGGGCGTGCGCTTGCCGACCTGGCCGAGGAAGGCGGCCTTGGTCCACGGCGTGACGTCGTCAGTTACTTCGAAGTAGCCGAAAGCACCACCACCCTTCACGTGATACACCCGGTCGGGAACGCGCTCACGGACGAAGTGGGCCAGTTTGTCGATCAAGTAGGTGTCCTGCAGCAGATTCGGCCCGCCGGGACCGGCCGTAAGGGAGTACTCGTCGCTCGATACGGGGGTACCGGCGTCCCTGGTCGTGCTCGGTGGCTGATAACCGGATTCCTGCTTATCGTTCATGAGCTCGATACACCTCTTTGAAGCTAATTATGGCAATTACGCTAATTTGGTTGAGTCTGCGAATCGCAAGATCAGCCGCAGCTCCGCCGACTGCACCGGCTGTGAGGCTGCGCGTGCCGCACTACCGGCCGCTTGCGCTGCGATACCCGTACCGTCATGCGCCACACCGCGCCAGGACGAAGATCTGCCAGAGCCGGATCTCCCGGCCGGGACGCTGAGGCCGAGGACCGCTGCGACCATACCGAGCCCGGTCCGGGTGGCAAGCAGGATGCGCCGTTTGGCGTAGCGGTCGAGAGCAGGCCCGCATAGGGAGACAGCAGCAGAATCGGGCCTTGCTCGGCGGCGGTCGTCTGGCCGAGGATGGTGCCCGGCACGCCGATCTCACCCTGGGTGAATGCTTGAGTTGATGCCAGCCGGCTTGAACGGCCGGATAGCGTGACGGTTAGCGCTGCCGAGGCTGCCGCATCGGACGGAGCTGTGTCACCGTTAACTTGGTCAGCCGTCGACCGGGCCGACCATCGCCGCCGGTTTGACGGTGCGGTCGAACTGCTCGGCGCTCACGTAGCCTGTGGCGAGAGCGGCTTCGCGCAGCGTGGTGCCCTCGTCGTTGGCTTTGTGCGCGATGGCGGAAGCCTTGTCGTAGCCGATAATGGGAGACAGGGCCGTGACCAGCATCAGTGACCGGTGCACGTAGTCATCGATCTGCTGCCGGTGCAGTTCGGTGCCCTCAATGCAGTACTCGCGGAGCTTGCCGCAGGCGTCGGCCAGGATTGTGGCAGAGTGCAGGAAGTTGTTGATGATGACTGGCCGCATGGCGTTGAGCTCGAAGTTGCCTTGGGAGCCGGCGAACGCGATCGCGCCATCCTCGGCGAGGACCTGTATGCAGACCATGACCATGGCCTCGCACTGGGTCGGGTTGACCTTGCCCGGCATGATCGAGGATCCTGGCTCGTTGGCCGGGAGCGTCAGCTCGGACAAGCCGCATCGGGGCCCCGAGGCCAGCCACCGGATGTCGTTGGCGATCTTCATCAGCGCGACGGCCAGGCCGCGCAGGCCCGCCGAGGCGGCGGTCATCGCGTCCAGGCTGCCTTGGGCGGCGAACTTGTTCGGTGCCGTGCGGAACGGGTAGCTGGTCTCCTCTGCGATCTCGGCGGCGATCTGGTGGCCGAATCCCCGCGGGGCGTTGAGGCCAGTGCCGACCGCGGTTCCTCCGGCGGCCAGCTCATGGAGCCCGTCTGCGGACATGGCCATACGATCCATGGCCTGATCCAGCTGGCTGGCATACCCTGACCACTCCTGGCCGACCGTCAGCGGAACGGCGTCCTCCAGATGAGTGCGGCCGATCTTGACCACGTCCTGCCACTGCCTGGCCTTGGCGGCGATAGCGTGCTGTAGCGCCCGCACCGACGGCAGCACGTGGCCTTGCACCTCGTTGACGGCAGCGATATGCATGGCCGTGGGGAAGGTGTCATTCGACGACTGGCCCATGTTCACGTCGTCGTTGGGATGGACGGGGCTCTTGCTACCCAGCTGCCCGCCAGTCAGCTGGATGGCCCGGTTGCTGATCACCTCGTTGACGTTCATGTTCGACTGGGTGCCCGACCCGGTCTGCCAGACATACAGCGGGAAGTGATCGTCCAGCTTCCCGGCGATCACTTCGTCGGCGACCTGCTCGATCAGGCCGGCCTTCCATGCCGGCAGCCGCCCTTCCCGGCCATTCACGATGGCCGCGGCCTTCTTGACGTAGCCGTATGCGTGATACACGGCCTTAGGCATGCGGTCATCGCCGATCGAGAAGTGAATCAAAGACCGCTGAGTCTGCGCGCCCCAGTACTTATTAGCCGGCACGTCGATGGCCCCCATCGAGTCGGTCTCCCGGCGGGTCCCGGTGGCCGTCACGCCTATCGGAACGTCAAGAATTCTCGGGCCGTTACGAGCGGAGTCTCCGGATCCTGATGGCGGCGCGGCCCTGCGCGCGCCAGCCATTATGCGGTGCCGTCGGGGTAGACGGGCTGCCACATTGCGTCCTGCACCGCCTGGACCAGGTCAGCGGGCTTCTTGGTGGCAACGCCGTCGGCTGCCGCGGCCTTGGCCACCGCGACCGCGGTGGTCGCCGATGAGGCGCGCAGATTCTCTACCAGCGGCAGCAGCGACGCGCCGGGCTGGCTGACGTCTACCTGGCCGGCTACGGCTTCGGCCGCGGCCCTCAGCATGCCGCTCGTGACCTTCGAGGCGCCGGAGACGATCACGCCGAGTCCGAGCCCGGGGTAAACGAGCGCGTTGTTCGCCTGGCCGAAGTAGTAGGTCACGCCGCCGTAGTCGAACGGGTTCCACGGCAGCCCGGTCGATACCAGTGCCTTGCCCTTGGACCAGGTGATGATGTCAGCTGGCACCGCCTCGATCTTCTCCGTGGGGTTGGAGATCGGGAAGATGATAGGCCGCTCCACCGCGGTGCTCATCGCCTCGACGATCTCGCGGGTGAAGGTGCCGTCCGCGGTGGAGGTGCCGATCAGGATCGTCGGCTTCACCTGCTCCACGACGGTCTGCAGGCCGATGATGCCGGACTCGGCGCGGGCCGCTTGCAGGGCGGCCATCTGCGGCCACCGCACCGCGGCAGACGGGTCGATCTCCACCACCGACTTCCGCCAGTCCGCTGACTCGGCCGCCGGACGCAGGTAAGGCCGCTGGTAGTCGAGCACTGCTTCGCTCATGTCGTCGGTGAGCAGGCCGGGCAGGTCGACCACCCAGATGTTCCGGGTTGCCTGACGCTGATCGAGCCCGTCGCGGATCATCTGGTCGTGGACCTGGTCGGCGATGCCGATTCCGGCGGTGCCGCCGCCGAAGATAACCACGCGCTGATCGCGCCACCGGGTTCCGGTGACCTTCACGGCGCTGTACAGGCCGGCCATGACGATGGCGCCGGTGCCCTGCATGTCGTCGTTGAAGATGCGGTACTTGTCGCGGTATGACAGCAGGATCCGCCGGGCGTTGTTCGCCCCGAAGTCCTCGAAGTGCAGCAGCGCACCGGGGAACATCGAGGATGCGGTCTGCAGATACTTCTGGATGAACGCGTCGTAGCCTGGGCCGCGCACCCGGGCGTGCCGGTTGCCCAGGTACATGGAGTCGTTCAGCAGCCCCTCGTTGTTCGTCCCGACATCCAGCGACACGGGGATCACTCGGCGCGGGTCGATTCCTGCCGCGGCGGTGTACACCTCGAGCTTGCCGACGGCGATGTCGATGCCGCCGACGCCCCAGTCACCGATGCCCAGGATCTCCTCGGCGTCACTGCAGACGATCAGGTCCACGTCCCCAGGCCCGAGCTTGAGCGTGGCGAACGCCTTCTCCATGTCGTCGGGCGCGTCGATGGACAGGAAGATGCCGCGCGGGCGGCGGTAGTCGTGGGAGTACCGCTCGATGGCCTCGCCGACGACGGGGTCGTAGGCGATCGGCAGCAGCTCGGCCAGGTGGTCACCGAGGACCTTGTAGTACAGCACCTCGTTCCGGTCGTGCAGCTCCTCCAGGTAGATGTTCTTCGCCAGGTCGGTCGGCTGCCTCTGGAGCTGCTCATATGCGCGGCGGCCCTGCTGCTCCAGGCTCAGCACCGCCGACGGCAGCCGCCCGGTCAGGCCGAGCGCCTCGCGCTCCTCGCGCGTGAACGCGA
>JASHSZ010000038.1 GCA_030040815.1 Streptosporangiaceae bacterium | reverse complement strand
CAGCGGACCACGCCTGTGGCCTGCACGCCGCCGGATACGGCATCGGCCACTGGCCGCCGTCGCCCGAGAACAACTCCGGCAGTCGCCAGCCAAATCCGGCAGCCGCCGAAAGCAGCCCATCGGCCAGTGAGGCTGCCGTTTTCGGATGGCCAGCCCGGAACAGGCCCCGGACGACGATCGCGGTGTCGTGGCTCCAGACCGAGCCGCAGTGATAGCTCAGCGGGTTATAGCCGCCGTCTCGTGCAGACATCGTGCGCAGCCCGAAGCCCGAGTCCATGTCGTCCTCGCCAAGTCGGTCCGCGACCAGCGCCTCCTCGTCCGGCGTCAGCAGCCCGGTACCGAGCAGGTGGCCGATGTTGCTGGTGACGGAGTCCACGGGTCGCTTCGCACCATCGAGGGCAAGGGCCGGGTATCCGTTGACCCAGAACGATTCGCGGAACGTCTCCGTGAGCCGCGCCGCCCACTCGCGCCATCGCTCCCCGCCGGGAACGCCGAAGTAGTCCAGCAGGTCGGCACCGTGGACTGCGGCCTCGTGCGCGTACCCCTGAACCTCACACAGTGCTATCGGCGGAATCGCGACGCGGCCGTCGGCAAACCGGATCGCGTCGCGAGAATCCTTCCAGCCGTGGTTTGACAGCCCGTGTCCGCCGCTTGCGTCGACGTACTCCAGCAGGCCGTCGCGGTCGGAGTCGCCACGGCAGCGCAGGAACTCCAGCGCCGCCTGCAGGTTCGGGAGCAGGGCAGCGACCTGGTCGTCGGGCATGCCCCAGCGCCAGGCGTCGTGCAGGAGGCAAACCCACAGCGGGGTGGCGTCGATCGCCTCGTAGCTGACGTGGCCGCCACGGCGCAGCTCATGGGGGATCTTGGCAGGAGCCTCAGCGGTGCCGGGGTTGTCCCGCGTGCCCTGAAGCCCTGCCAGCGTTCGCAGGGTGCCTGCCGCCAACTGCCAGCCGAAGGGCAGCAGCAGGCGCGCCGCCCACAGGCTGTCCCGGCCGAACAAGGTGAAGAACCATGGCGCCCCGGCGGCGAGGAAGATGTCGCTCGGCGCGCCAGGCGTCGTCATCTTCAGCGCCTGCGCGTCCGCCAGCGACCGGGCGAGCAAAGCGGGCAGCCGGGTATCGTCGGCTATCGCCGAGACGTGCCATGGCGGCGATGCAGCGGGAGCGACCGCGGCAGTCGCGTCACTGACCGAGAGGCGCCAGCCGACCTCCTGCACGTCACGACCCTCGAGTCGCACCGGCCACGTCAGCACGGCCGCGGTTCCGCCATCCGACAGCGACACGCTTGCATCGGCGGCGGTGAAGGTGACGCACGCGGACTCGTTATCCCAGGTCAGCGTCCCAGCATCAGCGGCCCCGAGCGGACGCACCGGGGCCGGCGCGGTGGGACGAGCGGCCTTGATCTGCGGCAAGCCAGCCAGGTCGGCAGCGATCGTGAGCGACAGCACTGTCTCTACCGGCGAGTCCGAGAATGAGATCAGCCGGATACGCTCGCTGACCTCGCCGGCGGTCACGATGCGCTCGCGGTCGACTTGTACCGTCGGATCAACGGTCCAGTCATCACCGAGCGCCCGCGCAACGCCGGTAAACCTGGCCGTTCGCGCCCCCGTGATCCCGCCGCTGACCGGGCTAGGCTCGACGCCGCCGACAGTGAGAACCGCCGCGGAGAGCACCCGGACGTCCGCGTGCAGCACCCCCTGGGCGCCCAGCGGCCGGATCTGACCGCTGGACTCGCTGAGGACTACTGTCGGCGCGCTCAGCGCGGTGACAAGTTCGTGCAGCCAGGGCTGATCGAGCGCAGACATCAACCCCCCGGCCAGAGCTTGACAAACCAACATCGACACGTGCATGTTATCGCTTTGAACGATCAATGGGTACTGCCTCTGATTTATTGATCAAGGAGGCATAGTGCTACACAGTCATCCTTGACACCCATCGCGCTATGGCTGAGCTGGGTAAACAGCACAGGGAGGCCGGAACCTGCAGCGTCAGCTCCCGGCCTCAGCTGTATCACATCTAGAACAAAACGCTCATTTAGCCAAGATTGATCGATCGAAGTATGTCGCTGGAAGAGGCGAGAAGGTTGGAGAACACTGGCTCGTCCAGGCCATCCGGGCTAGCAGAGCCGATCGGTGAGCGGCTGGACGGGGCGCTGGAAGAAGGACGCCGCCCCACTATCTCCAGTGTGGCCAGCGCAGCTGCCGTCTCCCGGCAGACCGTCTCCAACGTCATCAACGCGCCGCACCGAGTTGGCGAGCAGACGCGGCGGCGGGTTGAGAGGGCGATCGCGGAGGCGGGCTACCGGCCACTGAAGACGGCCCAGGCCCTTCGGACCCGCCGTTCCAATCTCATTGCCGTCGGAATCCCCGATGCGGGCGGCACGAGGAACCTGCTGATCGAGGGCTTCCTGCATGCTCTCACCGCGGAAGCCCAGCGGCGCGGATACCGCATCCTGCTGGTCACGGGGACGGACGACGCGTCCGAGATAAAGGCATACAACGACCTTCTCACCGACTACGACATCGACGCTCTCGTGCTCACGGCCACGCACCGCGGGGACCAGCGCATCCCATGGCTGCTCAACAAGGGCACCCGGTTCGTCACCTTCGGTCGCCCGTGGGGCACCCAGGCCGCCCACCCATGGGTGGACGTGGACGGTGCCGGCAGCGTCCGGGAGGCTACCGAGCACCTGATCGAGCAGGGCCACCGGCGGATCGCGTTTATCGGCTGGCCTGGCGGCTCCGGCGCAGGCGAGGACCGGCTCTCCGGCTGGGAGCAGGCATGCCGCACGGCCGGGCTGCCTCGCCGTGACCTGTCACGCCGCACCGAGGACGGGCTCGAGCAAGGGCGGCAGGCCTGTGCCAGCCTCCTTGACTCGCCGAAACCACCCACCGCCATCGTCTGCGTCAGCGACACCCTCGCCGTCGGCGCATGGGTCGAGGTGACCGCGCGTGGTGGCCGACCCGGCCGCGATGTCGCCATCATCGGGTTCGACGACTCGCCGACCGCTTCCATGATCGGGCTCAGCAGCGTCGCACAGCCCCTCGCCGCCGCTGCCGCCGTGTGCGTCGACTGCGTGCAGTCTCTCACGCGCACCACGGGCACGAGGGGGACCGCCCGGCTCCAGGTTCTGCTCGCAGCCAAACTCATCGTCCGGGCGTCGGGATGAACCCCGCAGGGCGTCCGCACAGCTTCGAGAACTCGGTCTGCCTGCCGTCTCGGTCACAACCGGCCGGCTGGCTTTGGACTTCATGGCCGGGCTACGCCCTAGCCGGATCCGGTTCCACGGCCGCAGCGCGCGCTTCCTGCGCCAGACGGCAATCAGTTTGTCTCCCGGCTACGCCAAACCCTCGCGATCCTCGGCAAGCCGGCCGGGTTTGAGAGTCATGGCGACGCGGAGCGCTCAATGAACACCTGCTGGGCAGCCCGCGGCGCTTCGCCCTCGGCCGGGTGCCGACGGCTGTACTCGCCGCTGGGCTGCATGTCCCACGCCGAGCAGTTGTCCTGCTCGTAGATTCGCAGGATTGCCTCCAGCTCGCCCTTGATGGCCGGATCGCGCACAGGGGTGACAACCTCCATCCGCCGGGAGAGGTTGCGTGTCATCAAATCGGCAGAGCCGATGAAGAAATCGGGGCAGCCTCCGTTCTCGAAGCGGTAGATCCGGCTGTGCTCGAGGAATCTGCCGAGGGTGCTGTAGACCTGGATTGTCGGTGAGAGCCCAGGGACCCCTGCCCGCAGGCAGCACAAGCCGCGGACGTTGAGGACGATGGGGACGCCGGCCAGGCTGGCCTCGTACAGTTCCCGGATCATCTGGGGGTCCTGAAGCTGGTTCATCTTGGCTCGGATGCCGCAGGGCCGTCCCGCACGGGCGTGCTCAGCCTCGCGCTGGATCAGCGCGGTGAACCGCTCGCGCAGGTCATGAGGGGCCACCAGCAGCGCTCCGGGGGTGGGGGCTGGGATGCCAGCGGTCAACTCGTTGAAGACCGCCGCTGCGTGAGCGGCCAGCTCGGGATCGGCGGTGAGCAGCCCGAGGTCCTCATACAGCCGGGCAGTCCCCTCATGGTAATTGCCCGTGCCGATATGGACGTATCTGCGAATTCCGTCCGGCTCCTCACGCACCACTAGCGCCAGCTTCACATGCGTCTTGACCCGCTCCACGCCGTACGCGACATGAACTCCAGCCTTCTCGAGTTCCTGGCCCCAGCTGATGTTGGGCGCCTCGTCGAAGCGTGCGGTGATCTCGACCAGGGCCGCGACCTGCTTGCCTCGGCGGGCGGCCTCCTTGAGCGCTTGGAGGACAGGGGAGCGGCGGCCAGTACGGTAGATCGTGAGCTTGATCGCGAGAACGGCGGGATCCGCAGCGGCACTCGTCAGGAACAGCAGAATCGAGGAGTCGAAGCTGTGATACGGCAGGTGCACCAGGATGTCCCCGCGGCGGATTTCATCGAACACCGCGGACGGGTCGGCGCGGTCGAGATTCCGCAGCCGTGGATGGGTCACCGGCTCGTGCGGAGGGTCGTGCAGCTCGGCCTGGCCGTCCACGGGCAGCGCCATGAGGTCTCCGAGGCTCAGCAGCCCGGGTGTCGCGATGATGTCGGCGGGGTCGGTATCGAGCTGATTGGCGAGCCAGCCCTGGAGGCCGGCGGGCATGTCGGCGCTGACCTCCAGGCGAACCGCACCCGCATATTTCCGAGCGGTGAGTTCCGCGGCGACCATCCCCACGATCGCGCCGGGTGAGAGTTCCACGTCCGCATCCGCGGCCTGGTCAGCCCACGGATCGTCCTTTGCTCCCCTGGTAACCCGGAAGTACGAGCAGGCGAGCTCCGCTGCCCGCGGGAACAGCGCGCTCAGGTTGTCGGAGATAACTTGCTCAAGCGGTACCCAGCCCGCGTGGTTCGGCAGCGACACCCACCGCGGCCGGTTAGCCGGCACCTTGATCCGCACGAATCGGCGGCTCCGGCGGCCCGGTTCGGTGACCAGCACAGCGAGGTTGAGGCCCAGATTGCTGATGAACGGGAACGGATGTGCGGCGTCTGCGGCCAGCGGGGTAAGGATCGGTTCCACAGACTCCGCGAAGTACCGAGCGAGAAGTTCGCGCTGCGACTGGTCAAGATCTCCGACATCCAGGATCGGTGTCCCCAGGTCACGTAGCGCCGGGCGCAGCTGCTCCTGCACGAGCCTGGCCACCTGGCTCTGCTGGGACCGCAGCTCTGAGCGGCATGCATCGAGCACATCAGCCGGAGTCAGGCCCTGGGGTCCTGGGCTGCCCTGATCGCTTCGGAGCTTCCGGAGCAGCCCGCCGATCCGCTTCATTGCGAACTCGTCGTAGATCATGCCCATGATCCCGGCGAATTTGACTCGCTCCAGGAGAGGCTCCGCCGGGTCCTCGGCCAGGGCCAGCACACGGCGGGCGAAGCTCAGCCAGCTCAACTCCCGGTCGATAAGCGCCGCAGGAGAGTCTGGTGTGACCGGTACGACCTGTGACATGTCTGCGAACCTCGACACAACCGCCGCCTCAGCCTAGCTCTGGTGACTCTTGATGCCGCCTGACCGGGCAGTGGTGGCGATTGCGGGGCGCGGCAATGCGCGGTAGGCCTTGCTCGATCGCGGCGGCCTGGCAGGCCTGGCTCTGGTACAGCAGGCCGTAGGTGAAGGTGTCCTGCCCGTCCGCCCGCGCCTTTGTCGCGAGACTGAGCAGTACTGTCCGTGCGACGACGCTGTCGTGGTGGTCGCCAAGCAGCTGCTGCAGTTCCTTGGCCTGAATGGCCTTGCGCCGGGCCTTGTCACCGAGGGCGGGCAGTGCTGCTTCTGCGGCGTAGCGTGCGCGTTTGGCCGCTTTGCGGGCTTCGTGTATCGCTGCGTCGCGGTCCTCGGCGCCGGGCACTGCGGCAAGGGCGCGCTGCAGTCGCCGTTGCGTCTGCCGGACCGGCTTGGCCAGCGCCTTAGCTGCACCGTGCTGGGCCAGCGATGTCAGCGGCGGGTGGACGAGGAGCGTATCGAGGTCATCGAGCAGCCGGACATAGCGCTGACCGTCGAGAACATGCAGCACGGCGTTGCTTGCCCGGGCGAGTTCGGCGGTGAAGTGCGCGGTGATCTCGGTTTCCACTGGCCCCACAACCAGGGTGGGGGGGATTGCGGCGAGCCTGCTGGTGACCCGGTCCTGCAGCACCTCGGCGTCGCGGGCCTGCCCTAGTGCTGCCGCAAGCCACTTGAGGTCCGCACGTAGCGGCTGGGTCGCCTGCCGCTCGATGATGCGGCCGAATGCCTGCAGCGCGCTGCGCGCCCGGCGGGTGGCGATCCGCATCTGGTGCACCGCGTCTGGCTCGCCCCGGCGTACCAGCGGGTCATAACGGGAGATCGCGGCCACGTGGTCGCGCACGTAGGCCAGTACTACCTCGCCGGCGGTCGACTGGGCTGTCAGCGGCGGCCGAGCGGCAGCGGCTGCTTGCAGCCGACCGCCCAGCGCACGCTGCAGTTTCGTCGCTGTCATTGCCGACCGGGCGCCGGCCTCGCGCAGCCGCGTGTCGATCGCATTCAGCACCGCGGGGCCGCCGGTAACAAGTTCGGCCTCGATCTCATCCCAGCAGGTGGCTGCGGCGGATCCATCGGCAGGCCCGGCCAGCACGTGGTCCGCGGTGATGTCGGCCAGTATCCGGCCGGCCCGGTCGAGCAGGCGCAGCCCGCGGCGGCTGGTCTGAATGCGCGCCACCGGCGCCAGCGGCTCATCTCGGGTGTAGGCCCGGACCAAAGCCGTGAGCTCCTTCGGTACCGCGCTGCCGCCCCCGGCAGGAGGGGACGCCACCGCTGGCATGCCAGCCGACCCGGAGGCCGCGCCGAGGGGAGTCTTGTCGGCGTGCTCCGCCAGCGGCAGACGAATCTCATCCCTGGTGTCCGCGGCCGCGGGAAGCTTCAGGTGCCAGCCAGCATCCTCGCCGCCGCTCCGCCGCCGCAGCGTGATACCAGCACCGATCAGCCGCAAATCGGCGGTGTCGTAGTAGACGGCGTCGAGGAGCCGCTCACCGAGCTCGGAAACAGCAGCAACCGCCGCCGTCCCCGGCATGGTTTTCACCGCATCCAGGACGGCCGCCCCAGCTGCACCCGGCTCGTATTTCCGCTCAATCTCGCGCACAACGGTGGCCACGTCCCTTGCTCCCTCCGCACAGAACCGGTCTCTGCCTGGCGGGCCTCACGGCTGCACAACCGTCACATCTCATAGCCTTGCCGGTAACGCCCGAACCGGTAAGGGCCACAAGGCCTTCATTGCGGGACATCAGCCCTTGGCAGATGCTGCTCCTGGAGGAGTCCAGGGACGCCCCTGGGTCCACGTCGACAGCGCGTCGCAGCGACGGGCACAGGTGCGGCGAACTCTGGATCTACGGCGGGTCGCTGCGACCAACGTCCTGGTGCTGCCGGGTCTGTGGGCCTTTGACGCGGGTCGCCGACTATCTCACGGGATGCCTCGGGAGGCGACACGAGAGCCAGGACTTCCGGCCCTGCTCGTGTTACCCCGCATGGGTGAGGCTGGTGACTATGAGCACACACACAGAGTCCTCAGGTGCTGCCGCAGGCTCAACCCTGGAGCTGCGGGTCGGCCGCCTGGAAAGTCAGGTTACGGCCCTTATCGAAGCCGTCGAGGTGCTGGCGCGCGGGTTTGAGGACGCTCCGATGGCCGCTGAGCGGTCCGAGGTTGACGAGGAGCGGGCAGCGCGGCGCGCGCACGAGCTGCTGTTGCTGGTGAAGGCAGCCGGGCAGGAACGACCCGGTGCTTAGGGGCTGACGGCTGCTGCCCTTAACGCGGGCTACCCAGCCGGTTAAGGCCTAGCGGCCCACGAGACGGCTGTTCCTGCCAGCTTCCGCCATCGCAGTGCCTGGCGCAGGTTCTCGACGGTAACCAGGCCGGTGATGTGTCCGCTGTCTTCGACGACAGCCACGATCTCACCGCCGAGCGGGTCACGGCTGAGTAGTGGCGCGGCGGGGTCGGCCGGGCTGGCCAGGTAATCCTCGGGCACTGGCACCGCGAGCTTGCTGAGGCGCACCTGATCCTTGCTCGCCTCGGGGACCCGGCTGAGCCGGGTGAGGGTGACGATGCCGGCCAGCGTGCCGCCGGGTTCGATGACGGGGAATGCCTCCTGCGCGGGCCGGCCGCTGAGCTGGCGGATGAACTGCGCGGCGGTCTGCCAGGCTGCGGCCAGATCAGGGTCGGGCGTCATCACGTCGGCGACGCGGACGCCGGCGAGCAGCGCGCGGGCGGTGGCGGCGTTCTGCTCGGCACCGGCGGCGCTGGTCATAAACCAGCCGAGCAGGACCAGCCACAGGCCCCCGACCAGGTCGCGGGTCAGCACGACCTCAGCGACGCCCAGGATCGCCAGGACCGTGCCGATCGCCCGACCGGCGCGGCCGGCGCCCAGCTCGGCCCGCTGCCGGTCAGCCCAGTGGTGCCATAGCGCCGCGCGCAGCACCCGGCCGCCGTCTAGCGGCGCTCCGGGCAGCAGGTTGAAAGCGGCCAGGACGCCGTTCATCAGCGCCAGCCACATCAGGGCGGCCATTGCGGCCGGCGGCCCGCCGACGGCGCCGATGGCAGCCGCCAGGGCGAGGAACACCGCCCCGGCCAGCAGGCTGACGGCCGGTCCGGCCAGCGCGATCTGCAGGTCCGCCCTCGGCGTGCCGGGCTCGCCGTCGAGCTGGGTGACACCGCCGAGCATCCACAGCGTGACGGAGCGGACCTTGATGCCGTGCCTGCGGGCGACCAGCGCGTGGGCAAGCTCGTGGGCGAGCAGCGAGGCGAGGAAGGCCACCGCAGTCGCCGTGCCGAATCCCCAGTACAGCGCCGTCGGCTGGTGCGGAACCGCCGCGGGGAGCGCGCTCGCGGCGAGCAGGTCGACGATGACCGCCAGAGTGACGATCGCCGTCCAGCTTGCACCGACCGGAATACCGGCGACCCTGCCGAACGGGACGGTCTGCCGCATGCCCACCTCCAGCCATGAGCCGAGGCCACTTCGGCTTCCATAGTGTGCCGGCCAGCTACTGGCCGGCACAGGGCCGAACTGCCCTTGTGGCCGGGACTTCCGCAAGATTCGAGCTCCCGGCACGGCGCGGCTGGTGCTGCCCAGTTGCGGCGGGCAGCTACCAGCTTGCCGGCCAGCCGGTCACTGCGTGCCGAGCCAACGGCCTAAAACCGGAACTCAGCGGTTTCGCCTTGCGCCAGCTGCCGGGTGTGGTCCCTGACCGTGACCGTGACGGGCGCCGCGCGGCCTGGCCGGCACTCCACCCACATGCGGCCGGACCCGAGCCTGACGTCGAGCCGATTGCCGCGGTAGTGGACGCTGAACCGCAGCTGCCTGACCTGCTCAGGGAGGGCGGGGTCGAATCTCAGCGTGTCCCCGCGGGCGAGCATGCCGGTCAGGCCGCGCAGCACGATATCGATGGTCCCTGCCATGGCGCCGAGATGTATGCCCTCGGCGGTCGTTCCCCCCTGAATATCCGCGACGTCGCTGTTCAGCGCGGCCAGCAGGTGCCGCCATGCCTCCGCCGGGTTTTGCCGGGCCAGCACCCACGAGGTAACGACACCGCTGAGGGTCGAGCCGTCTACGGTCCTGGCGAGGTAGTAGTCGACGGTCTGTGCCAGCTGCTGCTGTGTGACGTGGTAGCCAAGGCCGCTGAGCAGGTCTTGCAGTTCGTCGCTGGGCAGCAGATACCGCAGCATCAGGACGTCGGCCTGCTTGGAGACCTGGTAACGGTTGGTGCTGTCGCCTTCGGCTTCAAGCACCCGGTCTAGGCGGCGGATGTTGCCATAGCGGGCGCGGTAGCCAGCAAAGTCGAACTCCTCGAGCTGGTCGTAGCCGTCGAATTGGGCCAGCATGCCGTCAGGGGTAAACACGACGCGCATCTTCCTGGTGATGTCGCGCCATCGGTCTAGTTCGCTCGCGCCTAGCCCGAACTCGGCCACTATTTCGTGCCGGTAGTGCGGCGGCAGCTCATCGAGCGCCTGCAGGGCGCGGAGCAGTACCCAGACCGCCATCACATTGGTGTAGGTGTTGTTGT
Source organism: Streptosporangiaceae bacterium (assembly GCA_030040815.1). The sequence goes on along the minus strand of JASHSZ010000038.1, from coordinate 2,652 downwards.
TCACGCCCGCCGTCTGGCTGCCGGGGTAGGCGTCGTGGTACTCGTCGGGGCCCAGGACGCCGAGGATCTCGTACCGCTCAAGCCGGCGGTTGTAGGTCGCGAGACTGGCCCATAGCCGGGCGATCTCGATGAGCATCTCGGCACCCTGGAAGCGCAGGTACTGGATGCTGCCGGTGATGGCGTAGTGCTGCCAGACGTTATAGGCGACCGCGATGTTGACGTGCCGCTGCAGGTGGGAGTGGTCGGGCAGCCACCTGCCGGACACCGGGTTCAGGTGCCAGCGCGGGGCTTCCTCGCGTCCGTCGCTCCCGCTCTGCCACGGGAACATCGCACCGTCGTATCCCGCCGCGCTTGCCGCCGCCCTGGCCGCCCCGAGCCGCTCACGGCGATAGTCCAGGAGCGCGCTTGCCAGCCATGGCCGCTGCAGGTTGAGGAACGGGAAGATGAACATCTCGTCCCAGAAGACATGCCCGCGGTATGCCTCGCCGTGCCAGCCACGGGCCGGCACGCCGACGTCCAGGACGGTGGAATGCGGTGACAGGGTTTGCAGCAGGTGGAACACGTGCAGGTGCAGCACGGTGTCCACCCAGTCGTTGGCGCTGTCGATCTCGACGTCGAACCGGTCCCACAGTGTGTCCCAGGCCGCGGCGTGCCATTTCTCGAGCCTGCCGAAACCGGGCGCTGTCCTCGCGGCAAGGCGCGCTGACAGCAGGCTCTCGGAGATGGCCCGATCCCGCGAGGTATACAGCGCTGCGACCTTCTCAACCCTGACCGGCCGCTGCTCCTCGAGGTTGAGAGTGAGCTGGTGCGCGACGAATCCCGGGTCGGTGACCAGCCGGCGATCCGGATTGACTGGCCTCCCGTCGGTGGACACCCTGGTGCGGGCGGCCAGTGCAATCCGGATGTGAGACTGGCTGGTTTCGGCCTGCAGTTCGATGGTGTCGTGATCGGCCTCGGCGGTGTGCAGCACCCTGAGATGCTGGCCGTTCAGATCCCGGTAGCGCCTGACCCCCGAGTTGATCACCCGCCCGTCCAGCCCGGACCAGACCTCCAGCGTCCCGGACCAGTTCTCGGCGGTGAACACCGTCTCCAGCGCCGCGAGATGGGGATCCTGCATGCTGACCAGGCGGCGCTGGACCACGCTGGTGTGGCGCCCGCTAGCGTCCTCCCAGCGCATGGACCTAGCGAGAATGGCCCGGCGGAGGTCAAGCTCCAGCCGGTGCTCCAGAACCCCGTCTTGCTGCACGTCGAACCACGAGCCGCCCGGCATACGGAACGACAACGGCAGCCAGTTCGGAACGTTGACCAGATCCTCATGCTCGACCACCCGGTCCGCCACCGGCGTCTGCAGGCGGTTGTACAGACCCGCTACGTACGTGCCCGGGTAGTTGATTCCGTCGGCGCGTGCTTCGGGCAGCGCACCGCGGGTGACGAAATACCCGTTGCCCAGCGCGCACAGCGCCTCGCGCAGCCCCTGGTGCTCCGGTTCGAAGCCCTCGTAGACCAGCGTCCACGCACTGCGCGGTCCCTCCTGCTGCCGCCGCGTCAGCTCCGCCGCAAAACCGGGCTGTTCGAGCCGGCCACCGACCAGCGCCGCCGTCAGGACGTGGTCAAGCGAGCCGACGACCAGGTCCGCGCCGGCCTGGGCCAGCAACTCCTCCTCGCCGTGCCGGGCGACGCCGATAGCAGCCATCCCACCAGCTTTCGCCGCCTGGATCCCGCTCGCGGCGTCCTCGACGACGAAACACCGGCCCGGCGCGGCGCCGAGTTCGTCGGCTGCGGTCAGGAAGATCAGCGGGTCCGGTTTGCCGCGCGCGATGTCCCGCCCCGAGGTGTCAGCATCAAACAGATCGAGCAGCGTCATCCCGGCGCGCACGAATGGGTAGTCCAGCCGCTGCTCGGCAGCAAAGGTGTCCAGCCGGATCTGCCGGAGAAACAGCTTCGCATTCTGCGAGGACGAGGCCGCCGCGACCGGAATTCCCGCGCCCTTGACCGCCAGGATGAAACGCAGCGCATCAGGAAATGCGGTGAACTGGCGTTCCTCGATCAGCCTGACCAGATGCTCCTGCTTGACCGCCGCATAGCGCGACGCGACGCGATCGGCGTGGGGCACGCCGAAATACTCCAGCGCGGCCCGGGCACCCGCAAGCCGCGGCTTGCCCGCCTGCAGTTGCTGATACACAGCCGGGGTGTACCGCTCCGGGGCATAGCTGGTCTGCGCTCGAATATCCTGCCATTCGCCCGCCATCAATTCACGGAGGGCCTCTTGCCAGGCCCGAGCATGCGGCGAGTCAACGAGCACACCATCGACATCGAAGATGGCACCCAGGAAGGCCATCGGCGTCGTCACAGCACAGTCTTCCCCCCGAACACCTCCGCTGCCACCTGTGCGCGATGGGGGACTGGCTCGCCGGTATCAAGGCCCACAGCCGCACGGCTGGCCGTCGGAAGCCGTTCGGGTCGCAGCCGTCTTGCCCGCTGCAGACCAGAGGCCCGCATACGGCGATATACCGCCCGAACATCAGGCGTCGGAGAAACGGTCGGTCCGGCTAGTGCGCCTCCGACTGCCTCGCTCCTATGGCTCGGACGTCAGGCGGCCACTCGTCGCCCGCGATAGGCGTTCCGTCGCTGTCGGCGAGCACGGCGCCGGCC
>JASHSZ010000284.1 GCA_030040815.1 Streptosporangiaceae bacterium | reverse complement strand
GTCGCGGTGTTCGCCGGGTACAAGCTCGCCGTGCCGGACAAGCTGTTCGAGGCGCGCCGCGGACTGGACGGCTACCTGGGCCGCGAGGTGATCCTCGGCGTCCGGCCGTCCGACTTCGAGGACGCCGAGCTCGCCGAGCCGGGCTGGCCACGCATGACGGTGCGGGCTAGCGTCACGGAGGAACTCGGCAGCGAGATCCACGTGATCTTCACCATCGACGCGCCGCCGGTTGAGCACGCCAGCATCAGCGACGCCAGGGCTGACAACGGCGAGGACGAGACCATCCCGCTAGCCGGCGACAAGACGCTCTGGACGGCCAGGGTTGCCGCGCGCAGCAGTATCAAGCCGGGATCGTCGGCGACACTCGCGGTGAACACCGTCAACCTGCAGTTCTTCGACCCGGCCACCGGCCTGGCGATCGGCCACCCGGCGAACTAGCCGCGCACAATCGGCGAAGCACAGACCGTCCGGCAGCTCACTGCGCCGGTGCGGGGGGACGACCCCCCGGACCCCCCGCGGAGGCCGCCACTGGGGGGGGACGACCCCCCGGACCCCCCGTGGAGGCCGCCGCTGCGGGGGGACGACCGCCCGGACCCTCCGGAGAGGTGGTGAGTTGGCGGCCGATGACCATGCGCTGGATCTGGTTGGTGCCCTCGACGATCTGCAGCACCTTCGCCTCGCGCATGAGCCGCTCGGCCGGGAAGTCCTCGACGTAGCCGTAGCCGCCGAGCACCTGCACGGCGTCGGTGGTCACGCGCATCGCGGTGTCGGTCGCCAGCAGCTTGGCCATCGCCGCCTGCGTGCTGTATGGCAGCCCCGCGTCCTTGCGACGCGCAGCGCTCAGGTATAGCGCACGAGCCGCGGCGACCGCTGTCGCCATGTCCGCCAGCATGAACTGCAGCCCCTGGAACTCGATCACCGGCCGGCCGAACTGCATGCGCTGCGCGGCGTAGGGCACCGCACAGTCCAGCGCGGCCTGCGCCACGCCGGTCGCGCAGGCGGCGATCCCGAGCCGACCCGCGTCCAGAGCGGCCAGTGCGATCCTGAAGCCGTGCTCCGGCTCGCCGACGAGATGCGCAGCCGGCACCCGGACCGACTCGAACCGCACCTGCGCGGTGGGCGAGCTGCGCATGCCCATCTTGTGCTCCGGCGGTGCCGCTGTCACGCCGACCGTGTCGGCCGGGACATGGAAGCAGCTGATGCCGCCGGATCGACCTGGACCGTCAGGGTCGCCGGACGTGCGGGCGAAGAGGGTATAGAAGTCCGCCTGTCCGCCGTGCGTGGTCCAGGCTTTCAGGCCGTCGATGACGTACTCGGCCCCGTCGGCGACCGCCCTGGTCGAAAGCGCCGCGGCGTCCGAGCCGCTGCCGGGCTCGGACAGGCAGTACGCGCCCAGCAGGTCGCCGCCGAGCAGGTCGGGCAGCCATCGCGCGCGCTGCTCGGTCGTGCCCGCAGTCGCGATGGGGAAGCAGGCAAGCGTGTGCACGCTGACCCCGAGGCCAACGGCCAGCCACGCGGTCGCCAGCTCCTCGACGACCTGCAGGTACGTCTCGTAGGGCTGGCCACCGCCGCCGTAGTCCGCCGGGTAAGGCAGGCTCAGCAGTCCGGCCTTGCCGAGCGTGCGGAACTCTGACCTCGGAAAGTGGCCGTCGCGCTCGGAGTCCACCACCCTGGGCCGCAGCTCGGCGTCGGCGATCTCCTTCGTCAGCGCGAACAGCGCGGCGGCGGTGTCGTCCCGTGCCTCGCGCGCGGCGGCTGCCATCAGCCTGGCACCACGATCAGCTCGCGGCTGACCTGGTTCAGCCGCTCGCAGCCGTCCGGCGTGCACACGACGATGTCCTCGATCCGTGCGCCGGTCGGTCCGGGGTAGATACCGGGTTCGATCGAGAAGGCGTGTCCAGGCTGCAGTTCCGTAGCGTTGCCTGCGACGATGTACGGCTCCTCGTGCGTCTCCAGGCCGATGCCGTGCCCGGTCCGGTGCACGAAGAACTCGCCGTATCCAGCCGCGTTGATCGGGTCGCGAGCCGCGGCGTCGACGGCCTCGGCGAGGACGCCCGGCCGCACCTCTGCACACGCCGCCTGCTGCGCGCTCTCCAGCACCGGGTAGTACGCGGTCACCTCGGCCGGTGGATCGCCGATCGCGTAGGTTCTCGTGCAGTCCGAGCAGTAGCCGCTCGGCATGGTGCCGCCGATGTCGACCACCACCGTGTCGCCGCGCTGGAGTACCCGCCCGGAGGCGGTGTGGTGCGGGCTTGCCCCGTTGGGCCCGGAGGCGACGATCGCAAAATCGGCGGTGGCGTGACCCTCGGCGCGGATCGCGACCGCGATGTCCGCGGCCACCTCGGCCTCGGTCCGGCCTGGGCGCAGCCAGTCGGCCACCCGGGCGTGCACCCGGTCGATGGCCGCCGCCGCCTCGCGCAGTGCGACGATCTCGGCCGGGCCCTTGCGCGCGCGCAGGTCACGCAGTGCCTTGCTGGCGAGCTCCTGCCGGGCACCCGGCAGCGCGGCACCTAGTCGCAGCACCATCAGCGCCCACATCCGGTCTGCCAGGCCGACCGTCGCTACGCTGCCCAGCAGGTGCGCCACGACCGCGTACGGGTCGTCGGTCTCTTCCCAACCGACCACCTCAAGGTTCAGCTGGCCCGCGGGGGACGCGAGCGCCTTCGGCAGCTCGAGCCGGGGCACGACAAGGACAGGATCCCCGTCGGCAGGCAGTATCAGGCAGGTCAGCCGCTCGGACTCGTGCGCGTCGTACCCCGTCACGTAGCGCAGATCGGGCCCTGGCGTCAGCACCAGCGCGTCCAGCCCGGCCTTGCTGGTCGCGGCCGCGACATCTCGAAGGCGGCTGGCCGGATACAACTCCGTTCCCCCCTGAACGTCACTCACGACTCCTCCAGCAGCTTGCGGTGTGCGGATTTATCATCTCACCCGGTCACGGTGCGGCAGCGAGCGCGGACAGCGCCCGGCCGAGTGAAGAGCCGAGATCCCAGCGCTCGTCGAGCGCCGCGATCTTCGCCCGATCCGGCGGGACGGACGGCAGGTCCCCGCCGGTGAGCTTCACCGGCGCGTCCGTCGCGACGCGCACCACCGGCAGGCAGGCCTCCAGGTACGGCCGCGCCGCGACGAGCTTCGCCCGGCTGCCCGGCGGGAAGCCGCCATGCCCGGCGTCGATCGCGGCCAGCATCGCTTCGACGGAGCCGAACACGCGGACGAGCGCCGCGGCCGTCTTCTC
>JASHSZ010000283.1 GCA_030040815.1 Streptosporangiaceae bacterium | reverse complement strand
TGGCGAGCGAGGCCTCATCGTTCATGACGGGCCAGACGCTGATCATTGATGGCGGCCAGACGATGACGAGCTAGCGCGCCGGTCCAGCCCGCACACAACGATGGCGGGCGCCGTGCCACGGCACGGCGCCCGCCATCGTCTGCCGGAGGGTGGCTGCGCTACTCGGTCCACCACTCGTCGTCGCCCTCGGCAGGCTTGCCGTTGGACGAGGCCTTCTCCGTGCGCGGACCGGCCGAGTGGCGGGCGGCGGGTGCGCCGGCTGGCACCGGCTCCTCTGCCGCCGGCCCGGCGGTAACGGCCCTGGCGGCTGCTGCCGCGACGGCTGGCTGGCCCTGAGCCTGCGCCTGGGGGCCCTGCAGCACGTCCACGAGGCCCGGCATCGAGGCGCCGAGCAGCTGGCTGATCTGGGCCAGGTGCGCGGCGACGCTTTCCTTCTGCTTGTTGAGCTCGTCCACCTGCCGCTGGGCGGTCGTGCGAACCCGCTCGGCCTCTGCCTTGGTGTCGCTCAGGTGCTGGTCGGCCTGGGCCTTGGCCTGGCTGACGATGCCGTCGGCGTTCTTCTTGGCGTTGCTGACCAGTTGCTGCGCGTGCTGGTCAGCCTCGCGCCTGGTCTGCTCGGCCTGGATGCTCGCCTTGCTGGCCCGTTCTTCGGCGACGGCGGCGCGCTGCTCGGCTTCGGACACCATCTTCTGGGTGGCTTCCTGCGCCTTGGCCAGCCGCTCGGTCTCCTGGCGCTCGGCCTCCTCGCGCCGCGCGGCCAGATGCATCTCGAACTCCGACTCAGCCTGCGCTCGCGCTGCCTCGCTATCCTCGAAGGCACGCTGGGCCTGGCTGCGCATCTCGTCGGCCTGCCGCTTGGCGGTCGTCAGGATCTCGTCCCGGTCGCGCTTGGAGGATGCCCGCATCTGCGCGACCTCGCGCTCGGCGGTCGTGCGCATCTTGGCTACCTCGCGCTCGTTCCCGGCCCGTTTCTCCGCCACCTCGTGGTCGGCGGTGGCCCGCAGTTTGGCGACCTCGCGGTCCGTCGTGGCTTTGAGCTCGTCGGACTCCCGCGCCGCCTTGGTCCGGATGGCCTCGGCCTCACGGTCGGCGGACGCTCGCTGGTCGTCGGTCTCGCGCTTGGCGACGGCACGGAGCTCGCCTGCCTCATTCTCGGCCGACGCCCGGGTCTCGGCCGCCGTGACTTTGGCGGCCGCGTTCAGTTCGTTGGCCGCGGTCCTGGCTTCCTGCACGATCTCGGTGGCCTGCTCCTCAGCGAGCCGGAGCAGTTGCTCAATCCGAGACCCGAGTCCGGAGTAGGTCGGCCGTTCCTGCTCCTGCAACTGACGGTGTGCCTCGGTGAGCTCGCTCTGCAGAGCCTGAGCATTTTCCTTGTGCTTGCGCACGTCGGCGTGAAGAACCTCGATGTGCGAGTTGACCTGAGCCGGGTCGTACCCGCGCATCACCCTCGAGAACTCGGGCACCGAGTTCTCAACAAAGAAGTTGCTGAGCTGAGCATCGATGTCGGGCTGCATGTCGCCTAATCCTGTGTAGACGGGAGGTTCGCACACTGAGGCGACCGCCTGTGTAGTCCGACTGCCGGGGCCTAATCAGCGCTGAGGGGAGCGCCAGCCCGGCCGGCACGCGATTGCGTTCGTCCAGTGCTTCCCGCAGCGTACTCTCCCTGTGTGCCGTTAGCGGCGACTTCTCTGCCGCTCGTGCTAGAGATAATGTTTTTTGTAGATATGTGGGAGCACAGACTCTCCCATACCGCACCTCGGACTGGTCGATTTCGCCGCCGTTGCCGTATTCCTGGCAGCGGTCACGACTGAGGCTGCCGCGCCTGCACAAGCTCGGTCAGCACGCCGCCCAGATCGGCCGGGTGCAGAAAGGCGATCGCCGCGCCCATCGACCCGTGCCGCGGCCGCTCGTCGATCAGTCGCACCCCGGTGGCGCCGATGGCTGCCAGTGCCGCTGTGATGTCTGTCACGCCGAAGCCAACGTGGTGGAGCCCCTCGCCGCGCCTGGCCAGGAACCGCCCGACTGGCGTGTCCGGACCGAGCGGCTCCAGGAGCTGGACATAAGACTGGCCCGACGGGCTGTGGCTGACCTCCAGCATCGCCTCCTTGACGCCCTGTGCCGCATTGACCTCGACGCTCACCACGGTCAGCCCGAAGGCCGACTCGTAGCGGGTGATCGCCGCCGCCAGGTCACGGCAGGCGATCCCCACGTGGTCGATTCGCGTCAGCACGTCTTCTGCTCCTCTGGCCGGTGGTGCGGTCACAGGTATCGTGTCAGCTATGCGGGATGCGGTCATTGTCGGCGGGGCTCGGACCCCGATCGGCCGCTTGCTCGGCGCGCTCAGCGGTTTCAGCGGGGCGCAGCTCGGCGGCCTGGCCATCAAGGCGGCGCTGGAGCGAGCAGGCGTGCCCGGCAGTCAGGTCGAGTACGTGATCATGGGCCAGGTGCTGCAGGCCGGCGAGGGCCAGATCCCGGCCCGGCAGGCCGCGGTTGCCGCGGGCATTCCGATGAGCGTGCCAGCGCTGTCGATCAACAAGGTGTGCTTGTCGGGACTGGATGCCATCGCCCTCGCGGCGCAGCTCATCCGGCTTGGCGAGTTCGACGTGATAGTCGCGGGTGGCATGGAGTCGATGTCGAAGGCGCCGCACCTGCTGCCCGCATCCCGGCTGGGCGTCAAGTACGGGGACACCCCGCTGGTGGACTCGATGGCGCTGGATGGCCTCACGGACGCGTTCGATCAGGTGTCGATGGGGGAGTCGACCGAGCGGCACAACGCCACGCTCGGGATCAGCCGGGCCGATCAGGACGCCTTCGCCGCGCGGTCGCATCAGCTGGCCGCGCGGGCTATCAAGGACGGCCTGCTGGCCGAGGAGATCGTCCCGGTGGCGATACCGCAGCGGCGCGGCGAGCCGGTCCTGGTCGACACCGACGAGGGCGTGCGAGCGGATACAACGGTCGAGGCGCTCGCGGCCCTGAAGCCAGCGTTTGCTGTCGGCGGCACGATCACGGCCGGGTCGTCGTCGCAGATCAGCGACGGCGCGTGCGCGGTGGTGCTGATGTCTGCCGAGGCGGCCGCCGCGGCCGGGGCGACGGTGCTGGCCGAGGTCAGCGCGCACGGCGCGGTCGCCGGGCCGGACAACTCGCTACACTCCCAACCGTCGCGGGCGATCCTGCGCGCGCTCGCGCGCGCCGGGCTGACCGCAGCCGACCTGCAGCTGATCGAGATCAACGAGGCGTTCGCCGCCGTCGCGCTGCAGTCGATCCGTGACCTCGGCGTCAGCCCTGACATCGTGAACGTCAACGGCGGCGCCATAGCCCTCGGTCACCCGCTCGGTGCTTCCGGTGCCCGCATTGCCCTGCACCTGATCTACGAGCTGCGCCGCCGTGGCGGCGGGCTTGGCGCGGCCGCGCTGTGCGGCGGCGGTGGCCAGGGTGACGCACTGCTGTTCCGGGTGCCGGCTACCGAACACCCCTGACCGGCCGGTGGCGACGTCAGCGGTGGCAGGAACGTCCCCAGCCCGCCGCACGGACCCGGAGGCACTGATCGGCGCGGCCCGCGGTGGCGACGCGCGCGCCCTTGCCCGGCTGGTCTCGCTGGTCGAGGATGCCTCTCCGCAGCTGCGCCCGATCATGGCGGCCATTGCGTCCGCCACCGGGCAGGCGCACGTCATCGGACTCACCGGGTCACCGGGCGTCGGGAAGTCGACCCTGGCCGGTGCGCTGGTGCGCCACTATCGCGACCACGGCCACCGGGTCGGCGTGCTGGCCGTTGACCCCTCGTCGCCGTTCACCGGCGGCGCGCTGCTCGGCGACCGGGTGCGGATGCAGGAGCATGCGACCGACGATCAGGTGTTCATCCGGTCGATGGCCACCCGGGGCCACCTCGGCGGGCTAGCGCGGGCGACGCCGCAGGCGCTGCGCATCCTGGATGCCGTCGGCTTCGACCTGGTTCTCGTCGAGACCGTCGGGGTCGGCCAGGCCGAGGTCGAGATCGCATCGCTGGCCGACACGGTGCTGGTGACCGTCGCGCCGGGTCTCGGCGACTCGATCCAGGCGGCGAAGGCCGGCATCCTGGAGATCGCCGACGTCTTCGCCGTCAACAAGAGCGACCGGCCGGGGTCGCAAGAGCTGATCAGGGACCTGCGCACGATGCTGGCGATGGCCAGGTACGGTCCCGGCGACTGGAAGCCGCCGCTCGTGCCGACGTCGGCAGCCACCGGTGCGGGCATCGCGGACCTCGCCGCGGAGATCGACAGGCATCGCGACTGGCTCAGCGCCAGCGGTCGGCTGCTAGACCGCCGCCAGGCCAGGGCGAGGGATGAGATCACCGCGATCGCGCTTGGCGAGCTTCGGCAGCGGTCGGGCCAGCTGCGAGGTGCGTCCCGGCTGGATGAGCTCGCCGAGCGAGTTAACGCGGGGAAGCTCGATCCGTACGCTGCTGCCGACGAGCTGCTCGCCGGCGCGTGAGAGGTCCCCGCGGCGCCGGCTCGCTAGCGCCGCCGGGTCGGCGGCGGAGTGGCGGCAGAGGCGGAACCGCGGCTCTGCGCGGTCGGC
>JASHSZ010000282.1 GCA_030040815.1 Streptosporangiaceae bacterium | reverse complement strand
GAGGAGCTTCAATGCTCGCAACTGGCGTTGCCACCCGTGCAAACCCCCAGACAGCGCAGACCGAATCCCCGCCGAAGGTCAGAGACGCACGCCGAATTCGCGCCGTCCGGCAGTCGCGTAAGGTTTCCCTCCCGTAGGTCGCCATCACCACCCGGAATAGGTGATCGCCCCGCCCACGCGGGGCGAGCGGCTCGCACCGAGCTCGCCGTCCAGGTCGTCGGCCTTGGCGGGCAGCGCCGTCGCAACTACCCGGGTGCTGGATTCAGGGGTCGATGAGCACTCCGGGGTTGAGGACGCCGGCCGGGTCGAGTGCTTTCTTGGCTGCCCGCAGCGCCAGGGCGAATGGCTCGGGCCGCTCGGTGTCATACCAGCGGCGGTGCTCACGCCCCACTGCGTGGTGGTGGGTGATCGTGCCGCCGGCTGCCATCACCGCGTCGGATACCCCGGCCTTGATCTCCGCCAGGGTGGCCGCTGGGTCGGCGCCATCGCGGTAGGCGCCGGCGAAGGTGTAATACGGCGCGGGGCCGTCGGTGTACACGTGGGTGAACCGGCAGTTCACGGTCCCGCCGCCGCAGGCCTGCACGAGGACGTTCCGGGTGGCTTGGCGCACGGCGGCGTCGAATGCGGGCCACCGGTCCCATGTAATGGCTGTTTCGAACGTGCCGCCGATGAGGCCGAGGCCGGCCGTCAGGCCCATGCCGGAGGGGATGAACGCTGCGCGCCAGGCGCCAGCCGCGCCAGACCGCCCAGTCGGCAGGCCGGTCCCGTCGTCGACCGTCAACTCGTCGTCCCCGATGATCCCGCCGTTGTCACGGGCGATGCCCACGGCCTGCTCCAGCAGTGCCCGCTGCGGCAGCTCGGCTGACTCGAAGCCCACGATGAGCACGGCTTGCGTGCCGTCCAGGCCGGCGCTTGCAGCGGCCAGCGCGGGGTCGAGCAGCCGCAGGTTAGCGGGCCACAGCTTGGCCTGTGCTATATGCCGCGCGGCCTCGTAGCCGGCCTCCCAGGTCGGGAAGCGGATGCTGGCGGTGGCGCGGAACCGCGGCCGGGCCTGGATCCGCATCCAGGCCTGGGTGATGATGCCGAGGATGCCCTCCGACCCGATGGCGAGCCGGTTCGGGTCCGGGCCGGCGCCGGAGCCCGGCAGCCGGCGCGCCTCCCACCAGCCGGCCAGCGTGATCATCCGCACTGTCTCGACGAACTCGTCGATGTGGGTGTGGTTGGTCGCGTAGTGCCCTCCGGAGCGGGTCGCGATCCAGCCGCCGAGCGTCGACCCGGCAAAGCTCTGCGGGAAGTGGCGCAGCGTGTAGCCACGGGGCCGGAGCTGGTCCTCCAGATGCGGCCCGAACGCACCGGCCTGAATCAGCGCAGCACGGGAAACCTCATCGATCTCAACGACCTGATCCAGCTCGTCAAGCGCGACGGTAACCACCGGCCCGGCATCCGCCGGGGGGGTCACCCCGCCGACCACCGAGCTGCCGCCGCCGTAGGGGATCGAGCAGTAGCCCTTGTCCGAGCACCAGGACAGGACCGCCTCCACCTCCGCCTCGGTGCGCGGATGCGCGACCACATCGGGCGGGTTCGGGTAGCGGCCAAAAGGGCCGTGCAGCGACCGCTCGGCACCGTAAGAGTGGTAAGCGCGCTCCCAGGTGCTGGTGCAGCAGAACGCCGCTAGGTGATCCGGCGGGGAGATCCGCGGGGGACGCAACTCCAGCGCGTCGGCCGACGGGATCCGCGGGGCCGTCAGCTCCACGCCCAGCTGCCCCGACAGCCGCTCCGCAGCCGCGGTCCGCTGCTCGTAGCTGGGTTCCTCGGATTCCAGGCCGAACATCCACAAGCTCCGCCGCGGCCGCTCGCGCTCACCCATACCGCCGCCCTTCCGTACCCCACTGCCAGCCCGATCATAAATCGGCGGATGATCTTCAGCAGGCTGATGAGCCCTCGATGTGCGGGGCCCGCTGTGGCGCAGCGGGCACGTGTGTCCGCGGCATGTGCTGGCGAGTTCCCCTGGCGCGCTCACGGGTAATCACGCTGGGTCGGCGTTTGCTCGGGAGCCTTCGGTCCGCCGTCAGCGTGCCGATGACCAGCCTCCGGCCTAGATCACTTGCCGCGATCGGTGAATTGCCAGTGTGGCGCTATGACAGGCTGGCCGCAACTGCCCGGACTGGGTCGCAAATCACCAAAGGAGACAGGCATGAGCGTTTACCGGGTGACCGAGATCATCGGCACAAGCAGCACGTCGTGGGAAGACGCTGCCGCAGAGGCGATCAGAACTGCGGCCGGGACGCTCCGCGATCTTCGCGTGGCTGAGGTCGTCAAGCAGGACATTCACCTGGAGGACGGCGGGGCGATCACCTATCGGACCAAGCTTCAGCTCTCGTTCAAATACGAACACGAGCACTAATCTCAGGTCCGCTGCTCCCTTGCCTCAGGGGTAGCGCGCCGACTCTCGTGCCCACTCCGCCCTCGGGGTGGCTCCTACCGCCCGCCGTGACACACCAGAAACGGCGCGGCCCGCGGCACGTACAACTCCTGGTCAAGATCTGGGTCGTCGCCGAGCCGAATGAAGGACTCGCCACCGATTGCTTGACGCGTCTCAAGTTGCGCGATTCAACGGTGTCGGCGCGACGGCGAAGGCTCGCGCGGCATGCTTGTCGATCTCCGCAAGTTCGTCGTCTTCGATGCAGACCTCTGTGGCAGGAGCGACGGCACAACTAACCGTGACCCCGCAAGGCACACGGTGCCGGGGCAGCACCTGCGCTAGTGCTGGCCAGCAACTCCGGCATAGGACGGACTTGCGACTGCGCCCGCCTTGGCGTCCTGCGGCGGCAGGACGGGAACCGCCGCAAGAGCGGCACGTGCTGCGATGTGAGAGTGCCATGCCGCGACTTCGGCGTGCCTTGCCTTGACCTCCTTATCCCAGCGTGTCAGTACAAGCCAGAGTGGGATGCCTACCCAGCAGCCGAAGAACACCAGCATGAGTGGAACATTCATCCAGAACCAGCTCACCACTAATCACCCTCCCCTGGTGATTCGGCCTAGGCCAGCCGTGAACAGCTCATGTGCACCGCGCCCGACACGCACCGCTCTACTAGGAAAGAATTTTGGTATAAGTCACGTTTGCTCGGCTTCGGTGCGGCTCGCATGGCCTCTGCCACGCATGTACCGTACGTGTTTGTCGCGCGCGCCGACGTCCAGGGTTTCACCGGGTTTTTCCCTAGGGGGTTTCGCGGCCAGCGATGCGGGCCGCGAGCTCGTGGCGGCTGCTGACGCCCAGCTTGGTGAAGACACTTGCAAGGTGATACTCGACAGTCTTCGGGCTCAGGTACAGCTGTGCGGCTGCCCCACGGTTCGATAGTCCCGACGCCACCAGTCGCGCCACCCGAAGTTCCTGACGCGTCAGTCCCGGCAGATCGGGATCGCCGCCGGCACGGGGCCGGACGCCCAGTGCGGTGAGCTCGGACGCCGTGGCGTCCGCGAAGGGGCGGGCCGCGAGGCGGGTAAAGGTGTGACCCGCCGCACGCAGAGCGCTAATCGCCGCCTTGCGTTGCTGGAGCCGGGACAGGCACCGACCGTGCTCAAGGTGGAGCACAGCACGATGGAAGGGGAAAGGTCCGGCGTCAGCGGCGGTGCAGCCATCCCTAAGCAACTGGTCGGCACGCTCAAGCTCGCCGTCCGTCATGGCCAGCAAGCCGTGCAGCCATGCGGCGTTGATTAGCGCCAGAGACTCGCCACGATCGGTGGCGCGCCTCTCGAACGCCGCGAGCGTAGCCGTTGCGTCGTCGAGCTGGCCGCTACGAATCAGAGCCCAGATTTGCAGCGGGCGCCACCAGAAAGCGGCAGGGTCGTCGTAGTAGTCGATCTCCGGCACTGCCAGTGCCATGGCCGCGCCACGTAGTGCCTCGGCTGGATCGTTCCTGGCGAGGCCCAGGATGCTGCGAGCGGACGCGGCAAAGATTTCGGCGAAGCCGCCGAAAGCGCGCGCTGCGTCCTCAGCCGATTCGACGTGGCGAGTGGCAACCGCCCAGTCGCCGCGGCATGCGGGAACCCTGGCTGCCGCGCTGTGCACGAAAGGCAAGTCGTAGTGACGGTCTGCGTCGCGGGCCAGGGAGACCGCCAGCTCAGCATGATCTTGGCAGTCGTCCCAGCGTCCGCGCCTGAACTCGGCCTCAGCGAGAAATGCCAGTGGCTGGCCGGGAAACCGTACCTGCAACCCATTCCTGATCCGGTTAGCTGCCACCGCCAGGTCGTCGGTCGCGCCCTGCAGGTCGCTGGTCCATAGTTTGACCAGGCCTCGGTAGGTCAGGGAGTCGGTATTGGTCATGGGCACCATAGCCGCGCGCTCGGGAAGGTCCTTAAAGAGACTGAGCGCCTTGTCGCCTTGGCCGCTGAGCGTAAACGGTATCGCCCGCATGCTGCGGGCCGCGTCGTACCACGGTTCGCACCCGGTCGCGCTTTCTAGCACACGGTCCAGCCATATAGTGCTTTCGATGAATGATCCGGATATTCCAAGCAATATGCCGAGCCCAGTCGCCGCCTCCTGGCCGGTGGCTGCATCCGCCACAGGATCGTGAGCGTCCCACGCCGCTCGCAGCAGGGTTCTTGCATCCAGGGGTCGCGCCGCGAGCAGCGCCAGCTGCCCTAGGGCTGCATTCGCACGGGCGCTGGCGGGAAGATGCTCGACTGCCGGCCGCGCGGCCTCGGCTAGGGCGACATCGGCGGCGCGCACTAGGAGCTCAAATGACGACAGGGTGCGGTCGTCGCGCGCGGGCCCGTAGTCGCTCACCGTGGCGGCCTGATGCAGGTAGCGCGCGGCGAGGCGCAGCTTTCCGGCGACGACCGCTCTTTCGGCTGCTTTGTCAAGGTCAGATGCGAGCTCTAGGTCCGGGCCGACGGCCGCGGCGGCCCGATGAGGGAGCGACCCATCACCTGCGATCGTCGCGGCGGCACGCCGATGGAGCGTGCGCCGCAGCTCTGGCGTGAGGTCGCTGTAGACGGCCTGTCGGACCAGCGGGTGCGGGAAGGAAACCTGCCAGCCCGTCGGGGTCTCTAATTCGAGCAGGAGTCCCTTGCGCTCGGCCTCGCCCAGCGCGGCTGCGGGCCCGGCCACGCGGGACACCGCGGCGATGTCGGCGATGGTGCTGTGATCTCCGAGTACTGCCGCGGCCGCTACGAAATCGCGGGTGGCCGGCGGCAGTGCAGCCAGTCGGGGCCGCATCAGCTCGGCGAGAGACCTGGGCGCGCCCAGGGGCGCGTTCTGGGTCTTCAGTGCTTCATCAGACAGCTCGGCGAGCAGCGCACGGATGAGCAGGGGATTTCCATCCGTGTAGGCGATTATCCTTCGCAGAGCTCGATCAGGCAGCCCCTTGCGCCCAAGGGCGTCGCACATCATGCCGAGCTCCTCGACATCGAGTCCAGAGAGCGTCAGCCTGATGGCGCGGCGGTCGCCGCTCACGAAGCGTTCCCATCCCTCGCCGAGCTGGGACATCCCGCCGGGCCGACATGTGAGGACCACGAGCACACGATCAAGGCTCAGCCGTCGGCAGGCGAATAGCAGAGTGCGCGCTGACACCGGATCAATCCACTGGAGGTCCTCGACCAGCACCGCGACCGCCTCGCTTCCCTGAAGGGCCGCGCCGCTTCCCTGAAGGGAGGAGATCAGCGCGAGCAGTTCCGCGCCGACCGTCAGCGGATCGGCGTCCACGGGCGGGCCGTGCGACGACAACAGCTCTAGACCGGCCAGCGCATCAGCTGAAACCGCGGCCGCCTGGGCTGCGAGTTGCTTGACAACGCCGTATGGCAGGAACGCTTCACCCTCATCACAGCTGGCCGTGACGATCGGCATGCACAGATGGCGGGCGAGGAACTCGCGGATCAGCGATGACTTTCCGATCCCGGCTTCCCCCTGAAGCAGAACAACTTTCGGCTCACTCGCGCTTGCCGCCGACAGCGCGGCGGCAAGAGCCGCTAGCTCCGGCAGGCGGCCTACAAAGACATCCGCAGGGCGCGCAGACAGCCCACCACCGCCCATACCGGAATCCCCACCCCTGAGCATGCCGAAAGCGCCTGTGTCATTATGACGGGCGTGATGTAGAAAGGGAACTGCGCGTCGAATCTCAGCAAAGTAATTTCGGCACGTGCCTCGGGAGTTAGGTTTCAGCTCCCGACTAAGCGGCGCCTCCTGTCGACACCCTGGACGGCGCACGCAAAATAACACTCTCGTCTGTGCGGCGAGGTCTTGCTGAGAGCCAGTCCCGGCACGCTCCCGATTACCACGTCATCCAGCAGGCGGCAGGCAGTACACGGCGCACTCTGCGAGCCGCTCCACCCATCTAGGGTGGCCGGCCTGCATGTCCCGGCGCTGGCGGAGGTTGACCCGGCCCAGCCGAGCGACAACTTCCGGCCGCGCCTGCCTTGACCTGCTTGCGTGGTCACGGCGCGAGGCCCGTCCGTCGGACGAGCTGCCTGCCCTGTACGTGCTGGAACTTCCCGTACCGGCTGCCGGTCTCGGCGCACCGTGACCGCCTGGTCCTGAAAGGCTGGGATCCTGCGGTCCGCGTCCGGCCAGCGCCACCCCACGCGTCACATCAACCCAAGGCTTTTGCCCCGGCGTTAACCAGCTTTCAGGCTGGCAGCAGCTGCATGTTGCCTCGGTGTTGCGGGCCGCGCGGTCCGTAGTCGAGCTCGGCCCCGTTGTTGCTGCTGCGGATGACCGCGGCGGGAGCGTCGTAAGGATCCATGACTGACTCGATGAAGACCAGGCTGTCGTTGGGCGCGCTGAGTGCCTCTTCCAGGTCTGCGACGGTCTTGACCACAAACGACCGCGCCGTGGTGTCCGGACGGAACACTTTCGGCAGCTCGGCGTAGGCCCATCTGGCGATGTCGTTGTAGTCCGCTGTCTTGCCCATGTAGCCGCGCTCGATGGTGTATCCGCCGTTGTTGATCAGGAAGATCACCGGCTTGCAGTCGTTGCGCAGCATGGTCGACAGTTCCTGGGCGGTCTCCTGGAACGAGCCGTCGCCGATGAACAGCAGGTGGCGGCGCTGCGGCGCCGCGGTCAGTGTGCCCAGCAACGCCCCGACGCTGTAGCCGATCGAGCCCCAGATGATCGACGCGACAACG
>JASHSZ010000281.1 GCA_030040815.1 Streptosporangiaceae bacterium | reverse complement strand
GAGTTCGGCGCGGGCTCACACACCGTCAACCCGGTCTTCGGCGCGACCCGCAACCCTTACGGCCACGACCGCAGTGCCGGCGGCAGCAGCGGCGGTGCCGCCGCGGCGCTGGCCGCCCGGCTGATCACGCTCGCCGATGGCAGTGACCTGGGCGGGTCGCTGCGCAACCCGGCTAGCTTCTGCAACGTCGTCGGCCTACGGCCGAGCCCAGGGCGGGTCCCAGGCTGGCCGTTTTCCGACGTCGCCGACATGTTCAGCGTGTCCGGGCCCATGGGGCGCACGGTTGCCGACGCCGCGCTGCTGCTGGCGGTACTGGCCGGTGCAGACCCTCGGGTGCCGCTGGCTCTGGACCAGCCGCCGCCGGCTCTCACTGACCCAGCGCAGATTCGCACCCTGCTCGACAGGGGCCTGGACGGGATCAGAGTGGCCTGGAGCCCCGACCTCGGTCTGCCGGTCGAGCCGGACGTACTCGCGGTCCTGGCTCCCGCCAGACAAGTCCTGGCTGAGCTTGGCTGTCACGTCAGCGACGCGATGCCGGACCTCTCGGGCGCGAATGAGATCTTCCGCACATTCCGCGCGTTCGCCTTCGCCACCTTCCGGGCCGATCTGCTGACCGGACATCCGGACCTGATCGGCCCCAACGTTACCTGGAACATCCAGCGCGGCCTGGAGCTCACCACCGCTGACCTGAGCCGGGCTACCGTGCTACGCGCCGAGCTGGCCGACCGGGTCAGCGCATTCCTCGCCAACTTCGACGTGCTCGCGTGCCCGGTCAGCCAGGTGGCGCCGTTCGACGTGACGCTCGACTGGGTGCATGAGATCAACGGCCAGCCGCTACACACCTACCTGGACTGGATGGCGTCTTGCTACCTGATCTCGGCGACCGGCCTGCCCTCCGTCAGTGTGCCCGCCGGCTTCACCGCGGCGGGCCTGCCGGTAGGGCTGCAACTGGTTGGCAGACGCCGCGGTGACTGGGATCTGCTGGCCGTAGCGCACGCCTTCGAGTCCGCCACCGGATACGCGGCCCGAGTGCCAGCATCGACGCCGTCCCTGTGACGTCTTCAAGCGGCTGTGGCGGGGGCGCTGGCTCGGGCGTGCTGGTCGGCGTGTGCGATCTGCAGGAGGGAACGCCAGATCACCGCGAGCATGATGGCCGACCCGGCGAAGGCGAACCAGAACGGCGCGGCGACGCCCCACACGGACGCAACGAGCCCGCCGACCACCGACCCGATCACGATGCCGCCCACCACGCCGCTGAGGTAGACGCTCCCGACGCGGCCCTGGAACTCGGTGGGCACGGCCCGCTGCCGCACGCTGGTCGACGTCGTTCCCCAGATGAGCGCGTGCGCACCGAAGATCACGAAAACGATCAGCGCGAACCAGGCCCAGCGGGTCAGGGCGAGCGCAAGGTGCGTCAGCGTCTCGATGATCAGGCCGCCGCGCATGATGACGCCCAGATGCAGGTGCCGCTCCAGCCAGCCGTAGCAGGCTCCACCCAGCAGGCCACCCACCGCCATCGCCGTGGTGATCAGTCCGAAGCCGAGCGCGCCAAGGCCCAGCCGCTCGCGCGCGTAGAGCACCAGTACCGACCAGGCGGCACCGAAGGTGACGTTGAAGGTGAAGATCGTGATAGCCAGCGTCCGCACCGCGGGGTGCGCCCACAGCCAGCGCCACCCCTCGCGGATATCCTCGCGCACCCGAGCGCGCTGGCGACCTGCCTTGGGCTCCGGTAGCCGGATCCTGGAGATCAGCAGCACGCCAGCGAGCACGCACACGCTCTGACCGACGAACGGCAGCGCCATCCCCGCCGCGAAGAGGGCTGCGCCTACCGGCGGTCCGGCCATCTGGTTCCACACGACCACGCCCGTCAGGGCCCGTGAGTTCGCGATTCCCAGGTCAGGCTTGTCGACGACCATGGGCAGCAGCGTCGCGGTCGTGGTGTCGCCGAAGGTCTCGACCATCCCGAACAGAAACAGGGCGGCCAGCACCACCGCGATGTCGACCCGGTGAGTCATGATCGACGCGACGAGCAGCAGCAGGACCGCGATCCGCACGAGGCCGGTGACAATGACGATGGCGCGCCGGTTAAGCCGGTCGGCCACCACGCCTGCGTACAGGCCGAACAGCAGCCACGGCAGCCGGAGCAGGAACGCGGCCATCGCTACCGTCAGCGGATCGTGCGTCTGCGACGCTACGAGCAGCGGGCCGGCCGCGAGAGCGATCCCGTCGCCGAGATTCGTGACCCACGATGAAGCCAGCAGCCAGCGGAAACCGCGACCTAGGCGGGCGGGCGCGATGAGCTCGGCAAGGCGGTGCAACTAGTGCCTGTCCGTTTCGACCACAACCACATCATGGCGTGTCTGCGTTTCCGGACGTGGCTGGACTGACATGGGGAATGGGCGGCGTGGCCAGCGGCAGAGCGGCCAGCTGCAGCAACAGCAGGACATTGTCATCGGCCGCAGTCCGGTTCATGCGTAGCCGACCGCAGCGCGTGCAGCGGTGAATGAGCATCCACCGGCGTTCGCCGCGGACGGTGACCGCGATCGGCTCCATGCCGCCCGGGCACTCGGCCTTCCGGTCGCCGGGGACGTTGCGATCAAGGTGCCGGGACCAGAGGCAGCTAGGACAGTGGTTTCGGTGCGAGGTGCCGGGGGCGTCCAGCGACACATCTACGCCGCAATGCCCGCAGCGAAAGGAACGAGGAAACGACAAGTCTGGCGACCTTTCAAGGCTGGAACACGAAGCTGGGCAGACATTTCGCCTCCTCTCGGCTGTACGCGCAGCTGAGTCGGCCCGGTCCGGCCGACGGCAACCATCGTTGGGGCGCGGTGCGCAATCCGTCAACCAGATTTCCTGACGCCGAGGCCATCGCCGACCGGGGTTCAGCGATGCTGGTTCTGCTTAGGGTTCTGGACTTCCGGGGATCGCCGGCGAGGCAAGCGAGCCGTAATTCCCGACAGTCAGAGCTAGTTCAAGGGCACGGCCCTGGAGCAGCCTAGCCTCGGCATCGCCAATTCGTATCTTCACGTAGTTGAAAGGTTGCTGTGTGCTGGCTTCCGTGGCCGCGCAAGCTGGAACGGCCGCCGGCGTGCGGCCGAGGTCGGCCCGGCCGGTCTTGGTGCCCTACTGCCCGGCCGCGTTGCGTCGTGCGCGTCCGTGGTGTCCGTTAGGCTCGAGTACCAGGAGGAAGTCGCCCGGCCCCACCTCTGGATCGTCGCTCACTCCGAGCGATACCGATGAGCCCTGCACGACACCGAGGACTAGCTCGTGTCGCTCGGCGCGCACGGAGCTGAGGGGGCGTGGCGGTTCGCTTGCCTCAACCCGGTGCTCGACGAAGCGGTGCTCCTCGCCACGGACTAGGTGCATGAGCAGCTCACCGGCATGAGGCGCTTCCAGGCCCTTCGCCACGGCGTGGCCGGTGAGGTCGTCGGGCGAGAGGACCTGGGCAACACCGAGATCCTTGAGGGCCGGGATCAGACGGCGCGAGCTCACGAGCGCGGTAATTGGTACGCCCGGAGCCTCTTGGCGCACGAGAACGGCGCTCACGAGGACGTCACCGTCGTTCTCCGCCGCTATCAGGACTCTTGCCGCACCGGCGGGACGGCCGCGGGCAAGCACATCGTCCGACGTGGGGTCGCCCCTGATGAAATGAGCGTGGCGAGGGACAGCCGACGGATCGACATCGGCGACGACAACGGCAGTCTCGCCGGCGTTCTCGAGCTCTTGCAGCACGACCGAAACCGCCGGGTGCATGCCGAGCACCAGCACATACGAGCCTTCGGGGAAGCGCGCTCCCATCTCCAAGATCCTCCTCACCCCCCTCGCGACCGCTGAGCCGGTGATCACGGCGAACGCGCCGGCGAGCAGAGGGATCGTCGTCAGCATCACGACGGACGCCACGAAACGTCCAGACGCGTTCTTCGGCGTCACGTCACCGTAGCCGACGGTGGTGGCGGTTGTGATCGCCCAGTACCAGCCAGTCGTGACGGGTAGGTGCTGGGTCGCAGCGAAGATCAGGCCGCCGACGACGACGAAAAAGATCGCGGCACCGATCAGGAGCATCGCATGCAGTCGGGGTCGGAGGTTGATCAGCCTGACGAGCAGAAAGGGCATGGGTCTTTCCTTGAGCGGGCCCAGGGTGGCTGGACTCAGCGGCCGCGGTTGTCCGCCTAGCCAATCATCCGCACCGAGGGAGCTTGCCGCGTGACTAGGATCGTTTCCGGACGTTCTGCTTCCGGTTAGGCGAGACCCTCCTTGGAATCCGACGTAAGCCCGACAGCCCGCGCCCTGCTGACCCTCGAGCTGATACAGGGCAGCCCCGGTATCACCGCGGACCGCCTCGCGGACAAGCTCGGCGTGTCGGAGCGGGCCGCCCGCCGCTACGTCAGCATCCTCCGCGAAGCCGGGCTGCCCATCGAGTCCGTGCGCGGCCCGTACGGCGGCTACCGAGTCGGCCGCGGCCTTCGGCTGCCGCCGCTGATGTTCAGTGCCACGGAGGCGCTCGGTCTGGTCATGGCTGTGCTGGACGGCCACCACGAGGCCAGCGATCCCACCGACCCGGTGGGCAGCGCTCTGGGCAAGATCATGCGGGCGCTGCCGGAACCGGTTGCCGCCCAGGCCGAGTCGGTTCGCCGCACCACGGCTCCGGCGCCCGACCGCGGCGCCGTCCGGCCCGACCCAGCGACCGCCACCGCCCTGGTGCAGGCCTGCTCAAGCCGCCGCCCAGTGCGCCTCGGGTATCGCAGCGAGGCCGGATCCGAGTGGGTCATGGAGGTCGAGCCCTGGGCGGTCGTCGTCCGACATGGCCGCTGGTATCTGCTGTGCCGATCCCGCGCTGCCGACGCTACCCGCGCGTACCGCATCGACCGGGTACGCGACGTCGAGCTTCTTGACGACACCTTCAGCCCGCCCGCCGAACTGGACCCGGTTGGCAGCCTGGAGGAGCATCTAGGGCTCGGCTGGGAGTACCAGACCGAGGTGCACATCGATGCGCCGGCAGCGCTCGTGCGGCGCTGCGTACCGCGCACGCTGGGACGGCTCGAACCGACCGGTGCCGATACGAGCCGCCTAGTCGGAAGCACCAGCAACCCAGGGTGGTACGTTGAGCAGCTCGTGGCGATACCGGCGAGCTATCGGATCGTGGCCGGGCCTGAACTCCAGTGCGCCGCTCGCCGCCTCGGACGGCGCCTGCTCGAGGCGAGCGGTGACGATGACGGGGCCGCTGGCGGCTAACGGGCAACGCCCGTGACGGTTCCGTAGTCGTCCGTCACATAGCGGCCCTTGGACAGGTCCAGCAGCACCAGGACGTTGCCGAACGGGTCCTCGACAACCGCCACACGGCCGACCGGAATGTCCTCAGGCTCGGCGATGACCCGGCCCCCGGCCGCCGCCACGGCGGCGGCAGCCTGATCAGCGGAGGTTACGAGCCAGTTCGGCTCGCAGCGCAGCCGGGTGGTGAGGACGATCTCGGTGTCGCTTCCTGGCAGGGCCAGGCCGGCTGCGCCGATCGCATCGTTGCGCCAGCGCAGCTGATGGCCGAGACGATCACGGTAAAAGCCGAGGCCGGCGTCCAGGTCAGGGACCGGAACGGTGACCGCGTCTACTTTCTGCAGCAGGGGAGCTGTCATCGATATCGCCTCGCTACCGGCCTAAACAAACGCCTAAGCATTGGCTCATGGTGCTGCGATGGAGTCGCGCCAGCAGCGGCATTCCACGTCCGGTCAGCGCGGTCACAGCCCCACCCTGCCGTCGATGCGCTCCCGCAACAGGTCGGCGTGGCCGATGTGACGGGCGTACTCCTCGATCATGTGGACCAGCACCTCTCGCAGCGACACCCGGCCTTGGTGCCCGCCGCGGCCGATGTAGGGCCTGGTAAGGGCCAGGTCGCTGGCTTCATCGACGAACCGCTCGGCGAAAGCGACCTCGGCTCTCCAGTTCTCCCAGGCCAGCGCGACCACGACCGGGTCGGCGACGGCGTCGGCGAAAGCCCGGTCGTGGTCGTCGCCGGCGCCCTCCCGGTAACGAGCCGGGGCCTCCTCGCCGGCCA
>JASHSZ010000280.1 GCA_030040815.1 Streptosporangiaceae bacterium | reverse complement strand
AGGTTGAAGCCGTACCAGCCGTCTCCAAACGTCGCGACGCGGCCGAGCGCCGCGTCGCTGTTGCCACCGACGACGACCGGGATGCGTCGGTTACGAACCGGTTTCGGGTTCACGCGCACAGCTTCGAATCGGGTGAATTCGCCATGGAACGAGGCGACGTCGTCAGTCCAGAGCGTCCGCATCGCCGCAACATGCTCCGCGGTGCGCCGCCCGCGGTGCTGGAACGGGACGCCGACTGCGGCAAACTCCTCGGCCGACCAGCCGATGCCCACGCCAAGAGTCAGCCGGCCGCCGGACAGCACGTCCAGTGTCGCGGCCTGCTTGGCCGTCAGCACCGGGTTGTGTTCTCCGAGCAGCAAAACCCCAGTCGCCAGACCAATCGTTCTGGTCGCGGCGGCGGCGTAGGTCAGGCAGAGCAGCGGATCGAGCCAGTCTGCGTCCGCCGGCACGGCGATCCGGCCGTCGGCCGAGTAGGGATACGCTGACGCGGGCCGGTCGACGAGCACGAGGTGCTCACCGCACCACAGTCTGGCGAAACCAGCCGACTCGGCAGCCTTCGCGACGGCCCGGATCACGTCCGGGCGCGAGCCGGCGCCGATGCCAAGCGCGTGCAATCCGAGCTGCATCGGGCCGTCAGCCGGACGCCGGCCCGAGGTAGGAGCTGAGATGACTGTCGATTACCTCCTGCCCCCTCCGTCGGCCGACTCGAGCCCAACCCGTACCCCGTCGTCCCGCTCGGTCAGCGAGACGACCGTTACGCCCCGTTCCGCCGCGCCGCCCAGCTCGGCGAGCCGGTCGGCCAGGATGTGCTCGGTCCGCCATTGCGGCAGCGAGCACTGGAACTCCCACTCGCAGCCAACCCCGCTGAAGGCGAGTTCGGACACGCGCGTCAGGCCCGCAGCACCGACCTGGAAGACCCGTGCGAAGGCCAGGTGCTCGCTGGCCGGGAGCACCCGATCCAGCACGCCCGCCTGCTGGAGGATCTCCAGGGCGCCTGGCTGCAGCGCGGTGGCGCGGGCCTGATGATGCGGGCGGGGTTCGCGCTCGACAAACCGGGCGCGCACACCATGCCGCGCGAGCTCGATGGCGGCGAACAGGCCCGACGGGCCAGCCCCGATGACGAGGACCGCTGCCTCGGCCGAGTCCCCCATGGGGGTCCCAGTACCCGGTCGCTGGCGGCTTTAGGCTCGGACGGGCAGCCGAGAGCTATTCCGCGCGGTACTCGCGCTGGCCCGTCGTCGGGTTGTACCAGACGCGCATCCGCTGGCCCGACTGCGGGTCGACGAACACCTCATCTGTCGGCTGGGCGGTGCTCGTCCCGCCGGCTGGCCTGCGGCTGCCCCGGTAGCGATCCCAGCCGAATAGCGCGATGACGATCCCCACGATGACGACCGCGAGGATGGCCCATTCCAGGACGTGCATGACGCGCCCCGCTCAGCCCTGCGAGCCGGAAGACGGGGTTTCGTTCCACTCGATCACCCGCGCGGTGCCGTAGGCCACGATTTCGCTCATCGTGCGGCCCATCTCGGTGGAGTCGAAGCGCATCATGGTCACGGCATTGGCCCCCATGGCGGCGGCGTTTTGCACCAGCCGATCGAGCGCTTGCCGCCGAGAATCCTCGCTGAGCTTGACGTAGGAGCGGATCTCGCCGCCGACAATGGTTTTGAGGCCCGCTGCGATGTTGCCGCCTAGGCTCCGCGACCGCACGGTCAGGCCGAAAACCTGGCCGAGCGTCTTGACCACGGTAGCCCCAGGGATGTTCTCGGTGGTGGTAACGATCATGGATCGGGCCGGACTGACGTTCTCGGCTGGCATCTCCATCGGGCTGTCTCCTTCGGGCCGCTGCGCCGGCGAACCCGGCGTTCCACAATCTAAACTGATATCATTTTGATACCGCACCGTCAACAACGACCCGGCCGGCCGGGGCGATTTCCACGTTACGGCTTGCGCCCGCGGACTAGGGAGTGCAGCGGCGAGGTCGAGTGGCAGTCGACGTCGACGAAGCCGGCGTCGCCGAGCAGAGACTCCAGCTGGACGAAGGTGAACTGCTGCCCTTGCGTGCTGGCCGCCATCAGGACGGAAAACGCGGCGGCGGTCCGGGGTCCCACCCCGTCGTCGGTCAGCAGCATCTCGTGCACGTTGATCGTGCCGCCGGCGGGCAGCACGTCGAAGGCGCTCCTGGCCAGCGCGAGGCACGTGGCAGGCCGCCAGTCGTGGAAGATGTTGGACAGAAATACTGCGTCGTAGCCCTGCGGCCATGGGTCCCGGAACATGTCGGCGGCGCAGCAGTGGATCCGGTCTTCGAGCCCGCGCTCCTTGACGTAGTCGGGGGTCAGTTCGCAGACCGCCGGGAGATCCATGATCGTGCAGCTGAGCGCCGGGTAACGCTCGGCGAGCGCGATGGAGAACACACCCGAGCAGCCGCCGACGTCCAGCAGGCGCCGAGTCGAGGCGAACAGGTCGCTCTGCGCCACCGCCACGGCCGCCGCGGCCGAGTGGCTGTGCATGTACTTCGTCATCGACGCGGCCGCCTCCGGGCTGAGGCTGCCGCTCGCCCACCCGTCGACGCCGCGCATGTTTCGCCCGCTGGACTGCGGCATCGCCTCGACCGGATCGGGCGTGGTGAGCGCTCGCAGCAGCTGGTCATACAGCGGGCTGTGCTGCCGCATCGCGGTCCAGACTCCGCCCCAGTAGAACGGGCTCGACGGCAGCAGGTGGTGCCGCGTCGCATCGGTGATGCGGTAGCGACCGTGGCGGGGGACCAGGTAGCCCAGCGAGGCCAGCAGTGCGAGGACCGAACCAAGGGCGCGCCCGTTGAGCCCGAGCCGGGCGGACAACTCGTCGGTGCTGCCGGGTGCAGCCGCGATCGACTCCAGAACGCCCAGCTTGTCGGCAACTAGCAGGGCTGGCATCCAGGTCGGCGAGAGATAGATCTCCCAGACATCCCGGCTGTCGGACCCTGGTACCAGCAGGTCGGTCACGGTGGCTCCTCCCCGGGCCGGACCGGGTGCGTTGCGTCGGGCGGGCCGGCGCCCTTCCCAGCACGATAACCGCGCAGCGCCCGCGCAGCCCAGGCCTTAGCGGCCGACCTGGTCGTCGATGAGCTCCCGGAAGATGTCGGCGCGCCCGGCGCGCCGGGCGGTCTCCTCCCGCAGGAAGGCAGTGGGCCTGAGCGCGATGACGAGCCGCTCCGCGGCTGAGGTTTGGACGCCGGGGTTACCGACGTAGAGGTCAAGCTTCGGCGCATGCGATGCCCGCGTCCACGTGCAGCGCGTCCACGTTGTAGCCGGGAATGCGCGGAACTAGCGTCTGGCTCTCAGCCAGCTTCGCCGGGTCGAACATCTGGCGCACGCTGTTGACCTCTACCTATATTTCTACCTATATTGCGCGCCCGCGTGGTACGGCGTCGAGACCGGCTTGACGTCGACATCCCGCCACTGGTCAACCGATCTCCGCTGACTCGCGTCGTCAGATAAATGCCTAAGGGGGGACCATGACGGACGAACCTCCTGAGTCGCAGCAGCCTTGGCCCGATGACCGGCAGCAGCCACACCACCGCCGTCAAGCGCCGGACTACGAGGGCTCTTACGCTCCTCGGCAGCCACAATCCCAGCCGGGATATGGCGGGCAGCCGCAGGACTTCTACGCGCCCCCGCGAGACCCCTCCGGCTCATCGGCTGCCCGTACGCAGCACCAGGTGCCCCAGCGTGGCCGTCAGCAGGCAGACCCAGGCGACTCAGTGACACAACAGCCCTACCAGCGGTCCCAAGCGGACGACGACGGCGCCGCCCTGCCCTGGACGCAGCCGAGTTACGCCGAGCCCCCGTATCAATCGATGGCCAGGCTGTTTGAGTTCGGCAGCGACTACGGCGACTTCCAGCCGAGCCAGACCATGACTCACTTCAGGCCTCCGAAGTCCCGGAAGAGCAAGATCCTCCTGGTGACTGTTGCTGCCGTTGCCCTGGCGACCGTCGCTATCCTGGCAGGCTTCCTGGGCAGCAGCTTGGCCAAGCCTGCCGCCAGCAAGAGCAGCGCGCCAGCAGTTGTGCCACCGGCGGCACCGGCGTCCTCCCCGGCCACCGTGGGTGTCAACGGCCTCCAGTCCTGGTGGGCCAGCTACGGCATTCCGACCTCCCAGCAGATCGGCAAAACGATGGAGCAGCTATCCACCGACGCTACGAACGCCGAGACGACAGACGACTTCTCGGCCGTCGAGTCGGATCTGACGACCGCGCAGGGCGAGATTCAGGCGGCACAGGCCGACCCGCCGGTCCCAGACGCAACCTTGGAACGGCTGTGGAACACCGCACTGGCTGACTACGCCAGCGGGGTCAGCGACATGTTGAACGGGGTCCAGAACCTGGACGCGACCGAGATAACGCAAGGCGCCGCAGAGATCCTCGCCGGCAACGCGCCGATGAACACGCTCGCCAGTGACATCGTCAGACTGGGCTCGTAGCGGTGCGACAGCTGCGTTCAGCCGACGTCGAACTCGGCCCGGTGGCCACGGCCTAACCGAGCGACTCGGTGACCAGCGACCACGGTGCCGGGGACGTTCGTCCCTCGCTATGCCGGTCGAAAGCGCGCAGTCTCAGATCGACTCAAGTGGACGGAGGCTGCCATGAGCACATTGATAGCTGTCCTCGTCGTCGTAGCCGTGCTGGTACTGATAGGACTCGCGCTCGCGGTGCGCCTCGTCTGGCAGTATGAGGCTGGTGTCCTGTTCCGACTAGGCCGGTTCCGCGGGTCACGAGCACCCGGCTTGCGACTGATCATCCCGGTTGTCGACCAGCTCCGGAAGGTGTCGCTGCGGATCGTGACGATGCCGATCCAGTCACAGGGCATCATCACCCGCGACAA
>JASHSZ010000279.1 GCA_030040815.1 Streptosporangiaceae bacterium | reverse complement strand
GTGCTGGGCTCCCGGCTCATCGCCGACCCGCTGCACCTGCTGGAGTGCTGCATCGTCTCCGACGGAGGCGGCGCGGTCGTGATCGTGTCGCGTGCCGCGGCGGATAGCCTGCGTAAGCCGCCGGTGTGGATCCTCGGCACCGGCGAAGCTATCGGATACCCGCACAACCAGGCGGACATCACGACGTCAGCGGCCGTCCGGTCGGGCCGCGACGCGTTCGGCCAGGCCGGCGTGCACCCGGACGAGATCGATGTCGCCATGATCTACGACTCATTCACGATCACGGTGCTGACCATCCTGGAGGATCTCGGCTTCGCCAAGAAGGGCGAAGGCGGCCCGTTCGCCGCCGACGGCAGGCTTCGATTCGACCGGCCCGGCGCACCCGCGCTCAACACCGACGGCGGCGGCCTGTCCTCGAACCATCCGGGCATGCGCGGGATCTTCCTGCTCATCGAGGCCGCCCGGCAGTTGCGCGGCGAGTCGACTGCGCAGGTGCCCGGAGCCCAGCTCGCCGTCGCGCACGGCAACGGCGGGATGCTGGGCACCCGGCACGCAGCCGGCACGATCATCCTGGGAAGGGAGTGACGAGCCAATGCGCACCGATGCGGGGGGAACGACGCCACAGCGCCCGCTGCCGACGCTCGCCGAGCCAGACACCGCACCGTTCTGGACCGCGACGAAGCAGCACCGGCTGACCTACCAGGTGTGCGCGGCCTGCGGTGAGATCACCTTCTACCCGCGGCGGCACTGCACCGGCTGCCTCAGCACGGACCAGCGCTGGCACGACTCGGCCGGGACCGGGACCCTGTACACCTACACGGTGATCCGGCAGCACGGCCTGCCGTACTTCCGCAGCCGGCTGCCGTACGTCGTGGGGTTCGTCGACCTCGACGAGGGGTTCCGGCTGATGGCCGAGATCGACGCGCCGCCCGACGCGATCGAGGTGGGGCAGCGGCTGATGGTTGGCTGGGAGGATCACGCCGACCTGGCCATCCCGGTCTTCCGGCCCGCGGAGACATGATGACCGCCGAGTTCACGGTGCTGGGCATCAGCAGGGTCGACGATCACCTGCTGCTGGCCGACGCCGGCCTTGCGATGGGTATGGTCGCGGCCGGCGCACAGCGACTGGTCGACCTGCGGGCCGAGACCAGTCCGCCGCGCCTGGCCGTTCCGGTCGATCACTGCCCCGTCATGGACCTGGAGCCGGGCCAGGATGAGCGGATCATCGCGGCGGCGCGGCACGTGCGGTCACTCGCGAGCGCCGGGACCGTGGTTGGCCTGTACTGCCAGGCGGGCCTTTCCCGCACGTCGGCGGTGGCGATCGCGTACCTCATGCTCGGCGGGGCCTCGTTGCGCGCAGCGTGCGATCTGGTTCGGGCGGTGCGACCACAGGCCAGGCCGGCGCTCGAGCTGTGGCATTCACTCGAAGCCATCGAGATCCAGCTTTCGATGGCGGCGCCCATCCGCAGGGAGGCGGAGGACCCTCCGGGAGCCCGCGCCGACGGACGGGCCGCAGCAGCGAGCTGATCGAGGAGGTCCCATGCCGTGGGCACAGGTAGGCCCGACCGACATCTACTACCAGGAGGCGGGAGAAGGCCAGCCGCTGGTGTTCCTGCACGGCATGAGTTCGTGCGCCGAGGCCTGGTTTCAGCAGTTCGAGGCCTTCGCTCCGTTCTTCCGGGTGATCGCGTACGACAGCGTCAACCACGGGCACTCCGCCAACTCGCCGCGTGACCAGCCCGAGCCCGATCGCGCCGACGAACTGGAGCGGTTTCTGCAGGCACTCGGCCTGACTCGGCCGATTATCGCGGGGAACTCGATGGGCGCATTGACGGCCTTGCGCTGGGCCGTCCGGCATCCCGACGACGCGGCCGCGCTGGTGCCGTCCGGCATGGGCATCGGCCCGGTCCCCGGTGGCCCGGCGCGCCGCCCGGCCGAACCGCTTGACGAGCACACTCTGTTCCTCCCCGTCGGGGACTCGCTCACCGAGGGCCTGCGGACGCGGGATCCGCTGCTCTACGAGCGGTACCTGCGGATCCGCTCGACTGCGACCCGCATCGAGGCGCTGCGGCATCCGCGGCCGCGGGCTATGGCCGGCCCCAGCCGGGAGGATCTCGAGCAGGGCGTGGTGACGATCCGGTCGCCGATGCTCGTCGTCGTCGGTGAGCTGGACTGGCTGGCGCCGAATGCTCGTGCGCTCGCCGCGACGGTGCCGGGGGCGACGCTCCACGTGGTGAAGGACTCGCCGCACAACGTCTATTACGAGACGGCGGCCGAGTACAACCAGGTCGTCGCCGACTTCCTGGCCGAGCACGCGCTCATGCCGGTCCAGGCTGGCTGAGCGCCCAGCTGCGAGCAGGCTCCGGGTATGCGGCATTGCGGGGCGGGGCCGCTGCCGGGCACGTCGAGGGCTGCGCTGGCGCTCGTGGGTGTCACTTCTCTATCGCTAGAGCAGTAGCTCAGCGACACCCATTCAAGATCCGCTGAGCGCTAGCCGCCTGATGAGCTGAAGTCCCAGCGATCTGCCGCCGTGCTCGTGCACGTGCTGAGCTCGACCTTTCCTGACACGTCGGCGATGCACATCGCGTACTGGATCCAGGCGATCGTGCCATTGCTATTGATTTCCCACTGCTGCCGGTCATTACCGTTGCACGTCGTGAACGTGATGGCGGCGCCCGACTTGCCGCTCGCCGTTTGCAGGCACAGGCTGTGAACCACGAAGAATGCGCCGTCGAAGGCGACCTGTTCTGCTGCGGTTGGGCTACACGGCGCAAGCTCTGCGCGCGTGCCGGACGTGCCGCTGTCGCCCGGGTCCTGCAGGCAGGTGCCGGACTTCACGTCCTTGTACTGCCCATTGGTCGTCGAGGTGGTCGCTCCGCCGAAGCAGTGATTGGTCGCAGAGTCGAACAGCGGCTCGGTACTCACCGGCATGTTCGCCGGCGGGTTGACGATGAATGGCGTCAGCAGCGGCGCGCCGCTGGGCGTGCCTTGCGTCAGCGCGTCCTCACAGTTGATGACGTCAAACTCGTTGCCGTCCTTGCCGCCGATCCAGAGGTCGACGTGGTGGAGGTGCGGTCCGCCGTCCGGCCCCTTGCCCGACCAGTCCTGGTCGCATTCCTGGCAGTCGTCGCCCATCCTGACGTACTTCTCGATGGTGGGGTAATACAAGATCGTCCCCACCGGGAACTCATGCTTGTCGCTCGCAAACGTGATCGGGTGCTGGTAGGTGCCCGTGCCGCCGGCGCAGCCCGAGTAGGCGGTGGCGCATCCAGGCGGCGTGTTGTCGTACCAGCCGTAGTACGTCGCGTAGACCTCTACCACCGTCGGCTGGCTGGCCACGGCGGCACTCGCCTGGCCAGCGGACTGGACGGACTGGCTGGCGCCACTCGGGGTGCTGGTGGCGGCCACGCCGAAGGCGCAGAGAGCAAGCACGCCTGCCAGGACCCAGATGCGCGCACTGGATTTCATCGAGGACTCCGAACCTGGTGACGCCCGCCGCGTGGCTTCGAACTAGACTAGTTAGGAAAGTTACCTAACTAGCCGGTGACTGCGCAAGAGCAGAGTTTGCCGCCCGGCCCGGCAGCGGTTGCAGGCGTCTTGCTGAGGATGAGCCTGAATTCTAGAATTTCGTCCTGTGCGGCGGTGCGACTGCCGGCGTGCGTGCTGCGCCGCGAGGTCGCGGGCTGATGCCCATGGCCCAGCGCACCGCCCGGCCAGCTGGAAGGGAAAGCGATGACCGAGCCTGTGGCAGCCGGCAAGATCCAGGAGACGCAGATCAGCCGCTACCGGTCGACGCGCGGCCTTGATTACGACTCGGTGCCGTGGAAGCTCTGGGAGAAGTCCAAGAAGCTCTTCTGGGACCCGGCCGATCTCGACTTCACGCAGGACGCCATCGACTGGCAGGCCATGTCCGACGACGAGCGGACAATCGTAGCCCTGTCCGCCCGCGGGTTCATGGTTGGCGAGGAAGCCGTGACGCTCGACATCGTGCCGCTGCTGCGGTGCATGTCTGACCTCGGGCGCCTTGAGGACACGATGTACCTGTCGATGTTCGCGATGGAGGAAGCCAAGCACACCGACATGTTCCGCCGGTGGTTCGACGCCGTCGGTCTCGACCCGGCGTCGCTCGACGACCTCGTCCGGGCCCGGCAGGCCGCTCTCGGGCAGGGCGACCGCCCAGGACTCTTCGACGGCGCCCTCACCAGGGTGATGCGCAGGCTCGACACTGACAGGTCACCCAAGGCAATCCTGGACGCAACCCTCATCTACAACCAGCTGACCGAGGGCGTAGCTGCGATCGCCGGGTACCGGCGCTGGGAGCAGACATTCCGTGCGCTCGGCAAGCTCCCCGGTCTTGAGGCTGGCATCAAGCTCACTCAGCGCGACGAGCGGCGGCATATCGCCTACGGCACGTATCTCGGCCGGCAGATCATCGCCGAGAACCCCGAGCTATGGGAGTGGGTCGAGCAGCGCTGGGCGAAGCTCACCGCGGGCTTCGGCGGCGGCTACGGGGCGGCAGACCCGGAGATGCAGGAGCGGCGCGCGGCGCTCGGTTTCGACGACGAGTATCAGCAGGGGCTGATCAAGCGCAGGCTCGAGGCGCTCGCCGTGGCCCGCACCATGAACCTCGAGGAAGTGAATACCAGCGACGTCGAGACGTTCGAGCCTGAGGAGCTTCAGCACGTGGTCTGACGTCCTCCCGCGCCCTGACCCGGTCGCGGCCGCCGGGAAAGCGGGCGACAGGG
>JASHSZ010000278.1 GCA_030040815.1 Streptosporangiaceae bacterium | reverse complement strand
CTCCGCTGCCGCGACCGCGTGCCGCACCTCGGCCGCCATCCGGTCGGTCCAGGCGTTGAGCACGTCCGGCCGGTCCAACGTGATAGTGGCGACAGGGTCGTCGACGTCGTAGCGGATCTCCTCGTAGACGCTCATGAGCACGAAGCGTACGGGCCGACCAGACGGTCGGCTAGCGGCAGCACCCTCGGCCGGCGACGTCCCGGTGTGGTTAGGTCAGAGTGAACATCCAGACGGGCGGCGGCCTCCCGCCGTCGTCGACCCGATCACGGAGGTCAGATGGGCACGTGGCAGCTCGACCCGTACCACACTCAGGTGGAGTTCTCCGCCAAGCACCTGGGCATGATGACGGTGCGCGGGCAGTTCGAGGATGTCAGCGCCGTCGCCGACATCGACCCGGACAACCCGGAAGCAGCATCCGTCGAAGTCACCATTCAGACCGTCAGCGTCAAGACCAACAACCCGGTCCGGGACAACGACCTGCGCTCAGGCAATTTCCTTGAGGTTGAGAAGTACCCGGTGATCACGTTCAAGAGCACTGGCGTGCAAGCGGCCGGCGAGAACCACTTCAAGCTGACCGGCGATCTGACAATCAAGGAGACCACCCGCCCGGTCACCCTGGACGTCACCAAGTACGGCGAGTTCAACGACCCGATGATGGGCCACCGGATCGCATACGGCGCCAGCACCCAGATCAACCGGAAGGACTACGGCCTGAGCTTTGCGATGATGCTGGACGGCCGCTTCGTGGTCAGCGAGGAGATCCAGATCGCGATCGAGGGCGAGCTGGTCGAGCAGAAGGAAACCGCGGAGGCAGCCGCCGGCTGAGCACAGGCAGCGCCGCCGGACTGACTAACCGCGTGTCTGGACGCCGACCTGCCCGTCGGCGTCCAGGCGCGCGGCGTGGACCAAGTGCCCTGGCTCAGCGCCGCGTCGGCTGCGGCCTGCGCCCGTTGGCTGGAGCGGCGGTCCGCGGGCAGGCTGCCAGTTAGCCCCGGTCCGGTCCGACGCACAGCGCGGGCTCGATCCGCGCGAGCGCGTCGGCGAGCAACCCGGCCAGCGAGCCCGCGCCGCCGGTCTTGGCCCAGTAATAGAGCGTCTCGTACTCAGCGGCGAGCGCGACGCCGATAGCCAGCCGCAGCTCGCGATCGTCGGGATCGGTATGCGCCCGGGGCGCGAGCATCCGGGCGAGCAGGTCAGCGGTCTTCTGTCGGGTCGCCCATCGCCGTGCTTGCAGGCCGGGCACCCCGTGCATGAGCCGCAGCCGGACGATGACGGCATCCTTGTCGGCCTCGAACTCGGCCGCCAGCCGCTGGAACAGCGCGACCATGGTGGCGCCGACCGTCTCGTCCGCCGGCCGCGCCGCAATGACCTCTTCGACCAGGTCCCTGTCGTCGGCCCCGAAGACGATGTCCTCCTTGTCGCTGTAGTAGCGGTAGAAGGTCGCCGTGGAGATCTCGGCAGCGGCGGCGATCTGCTCGACAGTCGTGGCCGCGTAGCCCTGCGTGCCGAACAGCCGCATGGCTGCCCGCTGGACCGCCTCCCGCGTGCGCGTCTTCTTAAGCTCGCGTAGCCCCATGGGACGAGCAGCCTAGCCGGACGACGCGCTGCCTGCCTGGTGCGTGTGCGCGGGCGGCCGGTTGTGCAGATACAGCAGCTGCCGGCCGGCGCCGTTGCCCGAGTGCACGGGCAAGGGCAGCTCGTAGCGCACAGGACGGCGGTGATCAGCCAGTTGGCGCGCAGGGTTGTAGACGCTGTTGAACTTCCAGAGCATGCGCGCAAAGTTGGTCTGCCCGTGCGCCAGGTTGCGCGCCAGCACCCGCGCTGCGCCGGTCATGGCGGCCACACCGAGGTGCTTGCGGTTGATCACGGCCTGGGTCCGAACGAGCTCGGCGTAGAACTGCGCGAGCGGCAGCGTGGTCGGGACCACGGCGTGCTGGATGTCGAACAGCCGGTAGTCGCGGGTCGTCAAGCGGCGCGACTCGGTGTGCCAGATCTCGGTGCCTGGGTACGGCGTCAGCACGGTCAGGTGCACGATCTCCGGAACCGACAGCGCGAAGTCCCGCACCACCTTGAACTGCGCGGTGTCCCACGCCGGGTCGACGATCAGGTTGATCGCGACCATGATGCCGAGCTTGCGCGCCGCCTCCAGGGCGTGGATGTTCTCATCCTGGCTGACGCGCTTGCGGTACAGCTCCAGGCCACTGGCGTCCAGCGCTTCCATGCCAAGGAACATGTACTTCAGCCCGAGCCTGGCCCACCGCTCGAACACCTCGGTGTTGCGCAGCAGCACGTCGCTGCGGGTTTCGAGGTAGTACCGCTTGCGGATGCGGCGCCGCTCGACCTCGGCCGCGATCGTATCGCCGTGCTCTGCCTTGATGAAGCTCACGTCATCGACGATGAACACGTTCGGCTCGGCGATGGAGGCGAGCTCGTCGGCCGCCGCCTGCGGAGATGCCTTCCGGTAGCTGCGACCATAGAAGGTCCACGCCGAACAGAACGAGCAGTCCCACGGGCAGCCGCGGGTGAACTCGATCGACGCGCACGGGTCGAGCTCACCGATGAAGTACCGCCGCCTGTTCCGCATGAGGTGCCGCGCCGGACGCGGCGCATCGATACTTTCGAGCAGCTTGGGCCCGGGACCGAGGCCGGCTGCGGTCACGACGCCGGGCACGCCGCCGACCCCGCCGTCGCGAATGGCGCTGAGCAGCGGGATTATCGCCGTCTCCCCCTCGCCACGCAGCACCACGTCGACGGCACCGCCTGCCTGCTCGAGAACGTGACTGGCGACAAAGGACACGCTGTGCCCGCCGAAGAACACAAAGCAGCCCGGCAGCATGCCCTTGACGGAGTGGGCGATCTCGATCGCCTCGGGAATGTTGGCGAGATAGTTCAGCGACACGCCGACCGCTTCCGGCCGAAACCGCAACAGGTCGCGATCAAGATCGCGGCGGCTGGACACCTGCAAGTCGACCGCGCGGACCTCGTGACCCGCCGCCAGCGCCGCGCCGGCCACCCGCTCGAGGCCGAGAGGCTCAAGGCGCAAAAAAATTTCCGAGTACATCAGCGCGCTAGGATGCACGAGCATCAGGCGCATGCTCACCTCCGGCAGGCCACGCCATTACTGAAGTGGCCTCTTTTTTGAGACATTACTTCAAGATAGTCTTCGCATCAATCGCTGGTTGGGCGGTGCAGCCGGGGGGCACGGAGGGGATATGACTCGGCGCGCGGTTCTGCTTTCCGGCTCCCTGGGTCTCGGCCACGACATGCCGGCTCGCAGCATCGCCTGCCTGCTGGACCGGCACGGCTGGCAGACCCGGTGCCTCAACAGCATGTCTCTGCTCGGGCACAGCTACGGCGCGGCCGGGCAGCGCGTATTCGGCAGCCTGATCGCGGTTCCCGG
>JASHSZ010000277.1 GCA_030040815.1 Streptosporangiaceae bacterium | reverse complement strand
TCGAGTTCCCTCAGGTGGGCCCGCAGCCGCGCCGCCTGACTCCAGTGGCTAGCCAATTGCCGGTCCGCGCGCTCGGCCAGCCTCCAGACGCGGCTGTACTGCCGAGCCCGGCGGCTGTCGCGCTCGGCCTCGGCCCGCGCGAGTATCCCTCGGTGTCGGTCTCTTGCTAGCTCTGCTCGCACGTGCTCCATTGCACTCTCCCGTTCCCTCGATCCGTCACCCTCGGCACCGGCCCTGGTCAGGCCGCTACCGCGTCCTTCCGCGGGCGTCCGCGGGGCCGCTTCCGCGGCACGATCTCGCCCCGAAGGAACAGCTCGCCGCCCCAGACACCCCACGGCTCCGCGCGGGCGATGGCCCCCGCCAGGCAGGCCGTCTGCACCGCGCAGCTCCGGCAGAGCGACTTGGCGAACTCCACGTCGTCCGGGGATTCCGCGAAGAACAGCTCCGGGTCATCCCTGCACGGCAGCTCAGCGGTCGCGTAGTCCTGGCTGCTGAGCCCGCCGGAGCTCAGCATCTGTCCGGTGAGCCCCATCGGGCTCGGCGCCGGGCCGGTCAGTTCCTCGCCGCTGATTTCGTCGGCTCGTCCCTCCAGCACGCAGCTGGTGCCGGGCCACTGCATCGGTGCCAACCCCTCTCCACTACTCGTCGAGCTTCTCGCGTGCCTCTGACAATTTGTGGCCTCGCATAACGAAGGCCGCGGACCCTTTGTCGGGTCCGCGGCCTGGGAGGGGACTGGCCGGCCTTGTCAGGCCGGTTCTCGTTCCCTCGCAGGATGCGGACCCACTCCACCCAGGGAAACCTGGTTGAGCCGGGCCATGGTGTTGTGCTGGACGTTGCTCTGGACAGTGCTGCCCTTGGTGGCGGTGAACCGGATCCTGGGACGCCGGATCGGGTCGACAACGCCGGGCGCATACCTGCCCGAGACCTTGCCGGCTCCGCCCGCGACGCCCGCCTGATAGCCGCCGCCGATCCAGGCGCCTGCGCGCGCAAAGGCGCCCGGGCCGGATTCGGCCGACGGTCGCGCGGCACACGGCGCAGCCTGGCTGGACAGCACACTGCCGACTGGCAACGTGGTGATCACCATCTTGGGCACCTCCTCTCGGGCGCGCTGGACCTGCTTGCAGACAACGGGAAGCCTACGTAGACCTAACGTGCCGGGGCAACTCTTTTTCCGGTCAGAACTTCCCTAGCCAGCATCGTGACCGGGTGCGCGCGGACGCAATAGCCCCTCCTGCACCACGGACACGACGAGCTCACCGCCTTCAGTGTAGACCGAGCCCCTCGCGAGACCTCGGGCGCCGCTGGCGACCGGTGAGTCCTGCACGAACAGCAGCCATCGGTCAACTCGGAATGGCCGGTGGAACCACATGGCGTGGTCGAGGCTGGCGCCGTACACGACGTCACTGCCCCACGAAACCCCGTGCGCGAGAAGCACCGTGTCCAGCAGCGTCATGTCGGACGCGTACGTCATCAGACATACGTGCAGCAGCGGGTCGTCGGGCAGCTCGCCGTTAGCCTTCAGCCACACCACGTTGCGGGAGGTGATCAGCAACGGGTTCCGCTCGGCCTCGATCGGCAGCGGCCCCACATGCCGCAGGTCGATCGGGTCCTGCCTGGCGTCATCGTCGGCCGGCAGATTGAGCCGGCGCAGCCGCTCGGCAATGGTCTCCACCTCGTCGGGGCCCGGTACGTCGGGCCTGGCATCGGAGTGCTCGTAACCGGTCTCGCGGACCTGGAACGACGCCGACAGCGTGAAGATCGCCTTCCCGTGCTGGATTGCCGTCACCCTGCGGGTCGTGAAGGAGCGTCCGTCGCGCAGCCGCTCGACCGTGTAGACAAGCGGTACCGCGGTGTCGCCGGGCCGGATGAAGTACGCATGCAGCGAGTGGACAGGGCGGTCGGCGGGTACGGTGCGTCCCGCGGCCACGAGCGCCTGTCCGGCCACCTGACCGCCGAACACCCGCTGCCTGCGTTCTCCCTCGGGACTGCGGCCGCGGAAGATGCCCTCCTCGATCTGCTCTAGGTCGAGCAGGCTGACGACGGCATCCAGAGCCTTGGTCATGGCGTGGCTCGCGGGCCGGGAGCCGTTGGCCCGCGATCGCTGGCCGGACTGCCAGCGTGCTGAGCCGCACCGCCGCCCGCAGGGCCGCCGGGAGCCTGGCCCGGAGCACCGCCTGCAGCGCGCCCCTGCAGCGGGCCAGCGTCGCCGTCCCCCGCCGCGCACAACTCGAGCACGGCAGGACCGTACCTGTCCAGCTTGACCACGCCGACGCCGGGAACCCCTGCTAGCTGCGCGCGCGTGCCCGGCCGCGCGGCCGCGATCGCCTGCAACGTGGCATCCGAGAACACGACGTACGCAGGCACGCTCTGCTCTCGTGCGATACCGAGTCGCCACTCCCGGAGCCGCCGGAACAGCGGATCGTCGGCGGCCGACTGCCCGTCCACGGCGTCGGCCTGTCCCGCGCCGCCGGCCAGACCGATCCCAGCGCGCCTGCCGCGCCGCACGGCAGCAGCGCTGCCGCCGCGTTCCGGACGACCCGTCAGCAGACCGGCAAGGAACCGAGACGGGACGCGCGTCCGCCGGCCGCCCGGCACCCTGGCGAGCGCCCAGGAGAGGTAGAGCCGCTCGCGCGCCCTCGTGATGCCGACGTACAGCAGCCGACGCTCTTCCTCGATTGCCTCGTCAGTCTGCGCGTACACGATCGGCACGATGCCGTCGGTCAGCCCGGGAAGGAACACGGCCTGCCACTCCAGTCCCTTCGCCGAGTGCAGCGAGGCGAGGGTCACGCCTGCCATCGCGGGCGCGTGCCCGAGATTTCCCCGGACCGCGAGTTCCGCAGCCAGCTCGGGCAGGCCTGCCGCCGGGCTAGCAGCGAAGAAGTCGGCAGCGAGCTGGGCGAGTGCCTCCAGCGACTCCCAGCGGTCCCTGGCGGTGCCGCGGCCGCCCGGCGGCTCCGGGGTCAGGCCGATGCTCGCGAGGATCGGCCGGATCTCTGCCGCAGGATCGTCGGGCGTTGCGGCGGATCGAGACGCCGCGCGCACCAGCCCCACGGCCTGCCTGACCTCGTCCCGCTCGAAGAACCGCTCGGCGCCCCGCAGCTGGAACGGCACGCCAGCCTGGGCGAGGGCGTGCTCGAGGCCCTGGGTCTGGGCGTTGGTGCGGACCAGTACCGCAATCTCGGCGGCCGGGAGGCCAGCCGACAACAGCGCGCGGACCTGCCGCGCCACCGCGGCCACCTCGGCCGGCTCGTCGGGATACTCGGTGAGTTGCGGTGCCGGGCCCGCCTGCCGCTGGGCTACCAGGGCTGCCGGGCTGCTGCCGCCCGGCGCGACGGTCGCGACAATCCCCCGCAGCCGGTCCTGCGTCCCCGCAGACGGCAGCCTCGGATCCGGAGCCGCGGCGGCAGCGATCGCATTCGCCAGCGTCACGACTTGCGGTGTCGACCGGTAGTTACGGACCAGCCGGATCACCGGCGCGGTCGGGAACTCGGCCGGGAACCTCGTCAGG
Source organism: Streptosporangiaceae bacterium (assembly GCA_030040815.1). The sequence goes on along the minus strand of JASHSZ010000277.1, from coordinate 3,258 downwards.
TAAGCCGGCGTGGCACCGGTGAACGAGTAGATGGTCTGCCGCGGATCGCCCACCACGCAAATGTTGTCGCGGCCGCCCATCCACACGTCCAGCAGGAGCTTCTGCAGCGGATTCACGTCCTGGTACTCGTCCACGACGAAGCAGCTGTACCGGGCGCGCACCGACCGCGCCGCGACCGGGTACTCGGCGAGCATGGCCGCGGTCAGCTCGAGCACCGACTCGAAGTCCACCAGGTGCCGCTCGGTCCGCAGTTCCTCATAGCAAGCGAAGATCCTGCCGACGGTCGGCGCGTCCAGCGGCGGGTTCCGGCCCGCCTTGGCGGTCGCGGCCGGGTAGTCGGCCGGCCGTACCTGGGTGACCTTCGCCCACTCGATCTCCCCGGCCGCATCGCGCAACTCCGCTAGCCCGGCCGAGATGCGCAGCCGGCGCGCGGCCTCGGCGACGAGACCGATCTTCGACTCGAGCACTTGCGGGGCGGGCCCGCCGACCGTTGCCGGCCAGAAGTGCGTGAGCTGCCGCAGCGCCGCCGAGTGGAACGTCCGGGCCTGAACCTTGCCCAGGTCGGCGTCCGGGACACGCTGGCCGAGCTGGCGCAGCCTGCCGCGGAGCTCGCCAGCCACCCGTGTGGTGAACGTCACAGCGAGGGTTCGACCCGGGTCAGCCCGGGCTGTCGCCGCCAGGTAGGCGATGCGGTGTGCGACAGCGCGTGTCTTGCCGGTCCCGGCTCCGGCAAGGACGCAGACCGGCCCGGGCGGCGCCAGGGCGACCTGCTGCTGCTCGGCATCCAGGTCCGCCAGCAGCGCCTCCGCATCGCCGCCCTGCTGCGCGGCTCCGGCCTCGAGCCCGGCCGCGCGCTCCTCGGACTGCTCGCCCGCCTGCACCGGCTCTCCTTCCCCTCCGGCCACGCCGCCGCACGCCATACTTCCGCATGCCACCGACGCATAGGAGTCTGGCGGGGAAGAGCACATAACGCAGCGGCGTTAGTACATTAAGACCAGGCACGCTGTGCGGATGGGAGAGCGAACGTGGCGCAGCCGCTGACCATGTATTGCACCACGTGGTGCGCGTTCTGCCGCAGGCTCAAGAGCCAGCTGGCGGCCGCGGGCATCGAGGTCACCGAGGTCAATATCGAGGAAGACCCGGCTGCGGCCGAGTACGTGATGTCGGTGAACGGCGGCTTCCAGACCGTCCCCACTGTCGTGTTTCCTGACGGCAGCGCCATGACCAATCCGTCGCTGGGGGACGTCCGGCAGCGACTGGGCGAGCTGGCGACCTCGCGATGACCAGCAAGCGAAGCCGGCGCGCACGCGCGAGGGCCACCGACACAGCCGACCGGGTGGATATGGTTGCTGTGACCGTGGCGCCAGCCACTCCTAGCAGCGCCGACGCCGGTACCGGCATCGTCATGACCGGCAGTATCGTCAATAGCGTGGTCGGCGACGGCAGCACGGTGAGCGAGTTCGTACCCGACAACGCGGTGGTGCGGCGCACCAAGGACGGCTGGCGGGTCGGCAGTGACGAGCTGCCGGACCTGACCTGCGCGATGATCCTGGCAGATCTGCTCGCCGCGGAGAATGGCTCGACCGCCGCGCCGCCACCGAAGCCTGGCTCCGAGTTGGCCCAGGCGAGCGAGGCCGGTCGGCTACGCGCGACGATCTCCCAGCTTGAGCACGCCCTCGCCACCCGGATCCGGGTGGAGCAGGCCATTGGCGTGCTGGCAGAGCGGCACCGGATCAAGCCGCGGGAGGCTTTCGAGCAGCTGCGGGATGCTGCGCGCAGCCGCGGTCGCAAGGTGATCGACATCGCCGGCGACGTGGTCGCGAGCGCGACGAACCCATTGCTGCAGCTCCCCGACGAGTTGTCGAGGCCCCGCTCGACCTCCCGCCGCGGCATGCACCAGCCGTCCGGCGCCTGACACCGCGGCCCGCGTCCGCCTGCCAGCCGGGTCCGACGGACGCCCGCGGAGTGTCGGTCATTCCCGGGCAGCGACTGCACTCCGCGCCCACCGGGCTCTGCTCCCGTCTGGCCAGGCGGCGACCCTTGGGCACGGCCCCGGCGCGAGCGACTCCGTTACCGTCGAGGGGACGATCACCCTGGGTTGACCCTCCTGCTGCCGGGTAACACAGCGTCGTGGACCCGGTGCGGTCCGGGACGAGGGCGAAAGACGTGGCCGGGGACGGGAATTCGCCAGGTCGGCTGCTCATCATCGGCGGTGCCGAGGACCGCTGCGCGGGAGGCGGCCTGCTGGAGCGGTTCGTCGAGCTCTGCGGGGGCGAGCAGGCCAGGATCGTGCTGATCACAACGGCCGCGAACGCGCCCGAGGAGGCCCTCGCCGAGTACGAGCGCGTGTTCCGCAAGCTCGGCGTCGACCAGATCACCGAGCTGAAGCTGCACGGCCGCGGTGAGGCGGACAGCGATGACCCGGCGACGGTGCTGGAGAGCGCTACCGGCGTGTTCTTCACCGGTGGCGACCAGTCGAAGCTGCGTACCCTGGTCGACTCGCGGATCAACCACATCATCAGCGACAGGCTGGCCGACGGCCTCGTCGTCGCAGGCACCAGCGCGGGCGCGACCGTGCTGGGGGGCACCATGATTCTCGGCGGTAACGGCACCGGCGTGGCGGCGAGCGCCGTCCTCACCGGCCCGGGGCTCGGTCTGCTCCCCCAGGCGCTCATCGACATGCACTTCGCCGAGCGCGGACGGCTGCCACGGCTACTGAGCGGCGTCGCGATGGCGCCCGAGCACCTCGGCATCGGCCTGGACGAGAACACCGGCGTGCTGGTCAAAGGCGACAGCTTCGAGGTCCTCGGTGCCGGCGTGGCAACCGTGGTCGACGCCGAGGAGGCGACCGTCGTCCACCCAGCAGGCGAGTACGACCCCATCACGCTGTTCGGCGTGCGACTGCACCTGCTGCCGCAGGGCTGCCTATTCGACTTCCGCACCCGGGTCGCGTCGATCGGGCCCGCGCACGAGCGGTACTGACCGGGCCAGCTCAGCCTCGGGTTCCCGCCGACATGCCTCCGCACCGCAGTAACGCGACTGTCCCGTGCGCGACCCGCGTCGCGCCCGGTCACATCGACCCCTAGGAGCGGAACGGCGGTCGACCGGGTCAGTCCCGGTCTGCAGCCACCCAGCGAAGGAGCGGACGTGCGGTTCATTGAGCTGCGCCACCTGCGAGGACCCAACATCTACACGACCAGCCCGGTCACCGTCGCGCGGCTAGAGCTCGACGAGCTGACCTGCCGGGAGACGACGGAC
>JASHSZ010000276.1 GCA_030040815.1 Streptosporangiaceae bacterium | reverse complement strand
CGCCGTCTGCGACATCGAAACCCGCGACAGGAGCAGAGGAGGCGACGCGAAGAAGAAAAGCATCCTGTCCCGCGGCTCCACCACCCACGGCTGGACCGCCGCACTCAACCAGTTCGAGATCATCTTCCCGGGGCGACTACCCGCCCAGATCTGACCAACTCAGAACCGCATTTACACAGCTAAGTTGACACGCTCGCGGAGATCCGGGCCCGCACCGCCCGGCCCGACACCGACGAGGACGCCGAAGGCCGGCGGTTCGCCCAGCGGCAGCTGTTCCTGGACGCCTACTATCGCGGCCACGGCAGCCTGCGCGCCGACCTGACGCCGGCCGCCACCACCGCGCTGCAGGCCGTCCTCGACGGCCTCAGCGCCAAGGCCGGGCCGGAGGACACCCGCACCAGGGCGCAGCGTGACCACGACGCCCTCGAGGAAGCCTGCCGGCTGCTGGTCGCCTCCGGCTGCCTGCCGCGCCGCGACGGCCAGCCCGCCCAGATCGTCCTGCAGATGACGCTGTCCCAGCTGCTCGGCCGCCCCGAGGCCGACCCCGCGCTGGCCGCCGGTATCGACGCCCGCGGCGCGGCCGCGCCGCCCGGCGCCGACTGCGACGCGAGCATCGTGCCCGTCGTCACCGGCACCATCGACCAGGACATCCTGGCCGGCCTCGCCGCCCGCTACCTGGCCGCAGACGGCACCGGCAGCGGCGCGGACACCGGTGACGGCACGGGCACCGGTGACGGCGCGCAGCCAGATGACAGCACCATCGGCCGTGACGCAGCCGCCCAGCCGGGTCAGCGTGACGCAGCCGCCCAGCCGGGTCAGCGTGACGCGCACCCGCCGGGCCAGGCCGACCCCATCGCGCCAATCAGCGACCCGACCCTGTCGCGGGCCCGCCGGGCGGCGGCCGGGCTGGCCATCGCCGACGCGGTGCGGCTGCTATCGGGCCCCGGCGGCCTGGCCGGCTGGCTGCGCAGCCAGCTCACCGGGCCGGCCGGTTCTGTCAGCCTGCCGCTGGACATCGGCGCCGCTACCGACACCATCCCGGTGCACATCCGCCGCGCCGTCACCAGCCGGGACCGGCACTGCCGCTTCCCAGGCTGCGACGCCCCGGTGGCCCGCTGTCACGTCCACCACCTGCGCCACCGCGCCGACGGCGGCCAAACCAGCCTGGCCAACTGCTGCCTGCTCTGCAGCTTCCACCACCTGATCGCCGTGCACCGATGGGGCTGGCAGCTCACCCTCAACCCAGACGGCACAACAACCGCCGTCAGCCTCGATGGGAAGCGCACCTTTCACAGCCACGCACCACCCGCCGCCGCCGGAACCATTGCCGGGGACGCTCGTGGTGTGAATGTGGATACCAGCCGATAGCGCACTGCCGAGGGAGCATGCCCGGTCTTGTCCCGCGGAGCTTGTGCCGGCCAGACTCGCTACGGTGACGAAACGCTCGCCTACCAGCTCAGCACTGAAGGCCGTACTGCTTGACAACGGTGGGGTACTGGTGCAGCCGATCGGCGGACGGTGGAAGCCCTTTGAGCAGACCGTGCTGTCGCGAGCTCCGCACATCACGCCCGCCCAGTTCGACGCTGCCATAGCCGCTGGCTTCAGCTCCATGAATGCGGCCGCCGACTATGCGGACTACCTCCGGATGATCCTCCAGCACCTTGGCGTGGCCCCGGACGCCACGTTGCTAGCTGATCTGCTTCGGCCCCTACCAGCCGGGGCGTGGCTCGAGACCTTCCCGGACGTGCCCGGCACGCTGCGCGAACTCCGCAGCCGTGACGTGCGGATGGCCGTGGTGTCCGACGCCTGGCCGGACCTGCCGCAGTCGCATGCCGAGCTTGGCATCGGCGAGTTCTTCGACGTATACGCAATCTCTAGGGTCCTCGGCTGCTGCAAGCCCGATCCGCGTATGTACCACCACGCCAGTAATGCGCTTGGCCTAACGCCCAGGCAATGCCTTTTCGTGGACGACCATCCAGACCTAGTCGCCGCCGCAATCGACCTCGGCTACGCCGGGCGGACGATTTGCCGGAACGGGAACCAGCCCAGCAACGGTGTGCCGTACATCGCCTCGCTCAGCGAGTTGCCGGACTTGTTCTGACCGCGCCCAGCGGCTGCCCAAAGCGCAGGGCTAAAGCTCGTCCCGTTGTCACAACCGCCGCCGTCAGCCCCGACGGCAGCCGTGTTCTGCATAGCCACGCTCCTCCCACCGCGGCGTAGCACCGCGAATTAATCGCACCTAATCTGGCGTCGCCTGAGTGGCCCGATTCAGTTCGTCAGGATGTGGCCGATGCCGAAGGCGCCATACAGGAGTAGAGGCACCCCGGCCAGAGCGAAGATCGCGCCTATCACCCGAACCAGCAACGCCTGGCGGCTGATTCGGTCTTCCATGGGCCGCTGTAGCAGTGTCTTCCACGGCTGGATGCGGCGAAGTGGCCGCTCAGCCCATGACACCGAGTCGATTGAGCGCCTGGCGTGCCAGGTACTGAAGCCGCGGAAGTCAGTCGCCAGGACAATGCCGCCTACGATCAGCGCCACGCCAAACAGAGCAGTAGCGAGCCTGGGTGCAGCATGCATACGTCAGCCCCTTCGCCGCAAGTTCCCGGACGCGATCGGCGTTGGCCTAAATCTCATCCCGTTGTGACAACAACAGCCGTCAGCCCAGACGGGCAGCGGACTTACCACAGCCACGCACCACCCACCGCCGCCCCAACGGATCGCCGCGGGCAGCGATAGGTCAGGGCCGTTAGCCGGGATTCGCTATTCGGCGAACGGTGTTCGACCAAGCGCGCGACAGCGGTGGTCTGGTCCGCCTCGTCAACAGTGAAACGGATCATCTCCAGATCGGAGTCGAGGCGTTCGAGCGCGTCGCGTACCTCGGCGTATGAGTTGTCGAGCGCTCCTGCGGCGCTCGCGGTCTTGCGAGACCCAGGCAACGCTCCTGCCATACGCCTGTGGCGACGGTGCTCTTGCCGGAGCCGGCGTTCCCACGGATAACGATGAGCCGCGTCTGATCAGAGCCGCACGCTCATGCGAGCGATCCTAAGGAAGCCTCCTCCTGCCAGGTGGACGCCACGCGCAGGAGGACGCGTGCTGACGCGGCCGCAGTCCGCATTCTCGTGAGCGTGGGTAGGCGAGCGGAACTAGGTCTGGCGCGGAGAGCGGCCCCTCCGATCAGGGCAGCCGGTCTGGCCGAGGTCGGCGTGTCGAGCGCCTAGGTCGACCGGGCGACGGACCCTGTTGACTCAGTCGATTTCGTGCGGTTATTTCTAGTGTACGGGAGACGCGGAAGGAGACCTCTATTGTTGTTCAGTGTCCAGAGCCTCATCGCTGTCGCTGTCGCGGTCGGTGTAGCCGTTGTTTGGACGATGGCAATCACCGTCGCGGGTGCCCTCTGGCAGCGCCACGAGATACGCGAGTTCTTGGCATCGCAGCCAGTCACGATCCCTTCCCAAGACTCGACCCAGGCCGACGACGCACGGGAGCTCGTCCTGCGCTAGCGGCAGGGCAGGTCGGAAGCAGAAAGAGGGGCGGCGCCAGATGGCGCCGCCCCTCTCGACTTGCTGGAATCAAATAACCATGCTCGGCGCCTGGTCGCCCCGATGATGGGGGTGGCCACGACGCGCGCCGTCACTGTGCTGCCCGGCCGTACCGCGTGAGGACGGTTGCGCCGGACTGCTCGGCCGACAGGCACTCGAGGTGCGCGGTCGGGGTGCCAGCGGGGAAGAGCCGCTCGCCGGTGCCCAGGACGGTGGGGAAGGTCAGCAGCCGGTACTCATCGATCAGATCGTCAGTGATCAGCCGATGCACGATGCTGAGGCTGCCGGTAATGATCACGTCACGCCGCTCGCGCTTGACGGCATCGATGGCGTCGTCGGCGACCTCTGAGTTCCGCCACGCCAACGCGTCGGTCAGCGTGCGGGAGGCGACCAGCTTGGGCACGGCGTTCATCCGTGTAGCGAACGGGTCGTCGCGTCCGGGCCAGATCCGGGAGAACAACTGCCAGGTCTTCCGTCCCAGCAGAAGTACGCCGTCGTCCAGCACGCTGCCGAGCCGGAACTTGTCCCCAGCGACCGTCTCTCGGCCGTGCCGGAATGCCCAGCCGCCTGTCGACGTGCCGTCGGACCCGTCCGGGTCAGACGTGATTCCGTCTAGGGTGATGAACTCGATCACGATGACGCTCATGGCGTGTCTCCCTCCGGTTGATGCTTACCGGTACTTACCGGCGGCACCGCCCGGACTCATCGCGGTCGGCCGAACTTGGCAGCGGAGATCTGCTCGGGCAGGTCAAACGCGGCAAACACCTGCGAGTCGGCGAATACGACATTGCGCGTGACTCGGCCGCCCGCCACGGTGAAGACCTGCAGCGTATGGAGCCGATGTCCGCTACCAGGATCCGGCGCGTACGCGGCGAGCGCAGGCTGCCCACTCGCGGTGAGCCGCCGCATGAGCCAGCCCGGCCCGCGCGTGTCAAAGACGCGGCGCAGGAACAGGCCGTAGTCGCGGCTTCCCTGGTACCACAGCGGCACCGGCGGCATCTCCAGGACCGCCTCATCAGCGAGAAGCTCTACTAGGGCCGGGACGTCGGCGGCCTCGAAGGCCTGGACGTACCGTTCGATGACCGCGCGCACTTCAGGGTCGTCCGGTTCGGTGACATCGCCCACGTCGCCGGTGTCGGCGAGGGCGACGCGGGCGCGCTGCAGGGCGCTGTTCACGGCCGGGACCGTGGTCCCGAGCTGCGTAGCAACCTCTGCGGCACTGAACTCAAATACCTCCCGCAGCACAAGCACCGCGCGCTGCCGCGGCGGCAGGAACTGCATCGCCGCCACCAGCGCGAGTCGCATGTCGGCACGCAGTCCCGTGTCGAGCCGCGCATCGGGGAACGGCTGCAGCCAGGGGATGTCGAAGTCTGGCCGCAGTGGTGCCCTGGGATCCTGGCTTGGCGCGCCCAGCCCGGACGGCAGCGGCCGCCGCGCACGCCCCTCCAGGGCGGACAGGCACGCGTTGGTCGCGATCCGATAGAGCCAGGTTCTTACGGACGCCCGGGTGCGGTCGTACCGCTCGCGCGCGTTCCATGCCCGCAGCATCGTCTCCTGGACCAAGTCCTCGGCATCGTGGAACGAGCCCAGCATCCGGTAGCAGTAGGCGAGCAGCTCGCCGCGGTACGGCTCGAGGTCCACAGGCCCATCATGGCGGGCCGCGCGACCCGGCACAGCCCGACCTCAGCTCGCCCGGCGCCGCCACCAGCATCGCTCACTTAGGCAGCGCGCCTCATGTGACGCAGGATCGCCTCGGTGACAAGCCGCGGCGTGCGCATCGTGGGGTAGTGGTCGACGCCCGGCATCCGGATCAGCTCGCAGTCGGGGATCCGCTCCGCAGCGGCTTCGTTGCTGGCGATGAGACCCAGGTTGTCCAGGTCACCTACCAGCCGCGCACATCGTAGCGGATTGCCCGGAAGCTGGCCGTAAGCGCGGGCCAGACCGGGTCCCACATGCGCGCATCCGCGACACCTTCATGCAGGAGCAGGAGCGCCGGCCCGTCGCCGCCGGAGTCCTCGACCCAGATCTTGTCGGACCCAGCGGGCACCATGGTCTGCATGCCTTCGACGTTCGTGCCATCCGCGCCTCGGATGGAGCCGATATCGCGGCGGGCGAAGTGACCCGGTACCGGCACGACTGTCCTGGTGTCGAGTCAGCCGCCGCGAGCGCGCTCGCGGAGTTGCTGCAGCGCAACGACTGGTTCATGACGGCGCTGGCCGTCCTCGCGCGCTGCAGCATGCCGGACGCGTGGATCGGTGCGGGCGCCGTCCGAGACGTCGTCTGGGGAGTGCGATACGGCCGGTTTTCGGCCGCCGACGTGAAGGACATCGACGTCGCCTTCTTTGACCCCTGCGATCTCGGCAGAGCGCGGGACTGGAGCGCGCAGGCGGCGCTGCGCGCACTCGCGGACCTGCCATGGGAAGCGACGAACCAGGCGGCCGTCCACACCTGGTACCACGAGTACTTCGGCGGGCCGGCCGTCGATCCCCTGGGGTCCGTGCACGACGCCGTCGCGACCTGGCCCGAGACTGCTACCTGCGTCGCGGTCAGGATCCGCGCGGGCGGTATCGACGTCTGCGCGCCGCACGGCCTTGCCGATCTGCTCGGCGGGGTGTGGCGGGTGAACCCCGTCCGGGTGACCCCGGAGGTCTCGATGGCACGGCTCGCCCGACAGCGCGTTCGCGCCCGATGGCCTGGCGTGACCGTGATACCGCCGGGGTGAGTGACCTCGTTCCCTTCCTGACCTGGCTTGGCATACTGCGCGGATGGAGCAGATTAAGGAGCTGACCCGGCGGGCCCTGGTCGCGGTCACGCGGCTTGCCCGCCGACTCGGCCTTCCGCCGGACGAGCCGGTGGTGCTGTCCAATCGCGGCAATCTGCTCGTCCGGCTCGCCCCGGCGCCCGTCGTCGCGAGGGTCGCGACGCTGACCGGAACCTGGCGGCTCGACCCGATGGCGTGGCTCGCCAGGGAGGTTGCGGTTGCTGGTTTCGTCGCGCAACGCGGCGGGCCGGTGGTGCCGCCCGCAGCGGACGCCGGCCCTTACTGGCAGGACGGCCTCGCCATCAGCCTGTGGCAGCACGTTGTTGCGCGGGACGAGGAGCCCGGCCCCGCGGACGTCGGCACGGCGCTCGGTCGGCTGCACCTGGCCGCGCGCGACTGCCCGGCCGATCTCGGGGGACTGCACCCGGCGACCGACCAGATCACCGACGGGCTGACCGTGCTCGAGCGAGAAGCGGTCGTTGACACCGGGACGATCGCGGCGCTGCGCGCGCGGCACATCGCGGCGCTTGCGGACCTGCGCGCCGCGGGCGGTGAGCCGATCGTGATACACGGCGACGCGCACCACGGCAACCTGCTCGACGTAGGCGGGTGGCTCTGGATCGACCTGGAAGAGACGGGCCGCGGCCCAGCGGCCTGGGATCTCGCGACGATGACCAGTCGCTGCAGCGCGGCGGACGGGCTTGTGGCGCTGCGGGCGTACGCGGCCGAGACGCACACAGACGTGCCGACGGCTATGGAGCTAGCCCCGTTCCGGCGCGTGCGGGACATCGAGGCAGCTGTCTGGACGCTGTGCGTGTCGCAGTCCTACCCGGCGCGCTATCGAGGCGTCGTGCAGAAGCTGCTGGCGACGGTGCTGGGCGGGTGACGGGCTACTACGGCGCACCTTCGGGCATGGACGCACCTTCTCGGTCCTGGCGGCGATGCGGCTATAGCGCGCGCCGCCCGACGCCACGCATAGGCGAGAACCGCCTGGGCACGGAGGTCTGGCGGATCGCCGCCGCGACTGTCAGTGGGGGCCGCCATAGTGCGGGTAATTGCTGACGCTAGTGGGTGCTGCAGAGTGCGCTACGGGATCGACATCGCGAATCTCGGTAGGTACGCCGACCCTCGCATCGTCGTGGCAACCGCTCGCGCGGCCGAGGCCGCAGGCTGGGACGCGCTGTTCGTCTGGGATCACCTCGGGTTCGTCTGGGGCGCGCCGTCAGCCGATCCGTGGATCGTCCTCGCCGCGGTGGCCCAGGCAACCAGTCGGCTGCGCCTCGGCACTGCGGTCACACCGCTGCCGCGCCGCCGCCCAACCGTGCTGGCAACCGCCGTTGCCACGCTGGACCTGCTTAGCGGTGGCCGGGTGATCCTGGGCACCGGTACCGGCGGCGTTGCAGCAGAGTTCACCGCTTTCGGTGAGCCAGCCGGAGCCGTGGACCGGGCGGCGATGCTCGATGAGGGACTCGACGTAGTCACCGGGCTGTGGTCGGGTCGGCCGGTTACGCACGCGGGCAGGTTCTACCGGGTGGACGGGGTGACGCTCGCACCGCTGCCGGTGCAACGGCCGCGGGTGCCCGTGTGGATCGGCGGTGCGAGCCCTGCGGCGCGTCGCCGGGCGGCCCGGTGGGACGGCTGGGTCGTCGGCTGCGACGACGAGCAGGGAAACATGGTCGTGCCACCTGCTCGCATCGCCGCCAACGCGGCGGAGATCGCGGGCCTCCGACGGGCCGGCGACCCTTTCGACATCGCGGTGATCGGGGCATCCGCAGACGCTGGCGACCCCATCGCCTCGGCGTACGCGGAGGCCGGTGCCACCTGGTGGCTTGAGCACATCCACGCGCGGCGCGGCTCGCACGGCAGCATGCTGGCGCGCATCGAAGCGGGGCCGCCTGGGTGACGCTAGGTGGCTACCACGCCAGCGGCGCTCGAGGGTGGCTCATCTAGGGTTGGTTCGAAGGGAGTTCGCCCGCGCCTACAGGCCAAGCTGGCCTCAGCTGGAGGGTTTCCATGAGCAGCATCGCAGCAGCAGCGGGAACGATCGACATCGGTGGCGACCTGACGGTCAACCGAATGGGCTTTGGCGCCATGCGGATCACTGGTAGCGGCATCTGGGGGGCGCCGCCGGACTGGGACAAGGCCAAGGCGACCGTGCGCAAGGCGGTGGACCTCGGCGTGAACTTCATCGATACGGCCGACTCCTACGGACCGGAGGTCAGCGAGGAACTGCTCGCCGCGACGCTCTACCCCTACCCGGACGACCTGGTGATCGCCACCAAGGGCGGCATGGTCCGGCCGGGGCCGGGCCGGTGGATCCCGGACGGCAGGCCCGAACACCTGCGCGAGGCGTGCGAGGGCAGCCTGCGCAGGCTGAGGCTCGATCAGATCCCGCTGTACCAGTTCCACCGGCCGGATCCGAAGATTGCGATCGCCGACTCGATCGGCGCGCTGGTGGAACTGCGCGACCAGGGCAAGATCCGGCACATCGGCGTGTCCAACGTGTCCGAGGTGCAGCTTCGCGAGATGCAGAAGCTGACACCGGTGGTTTCGGTCCAGAACCGGTACAACCTCGGTGACCGGACCTCAGAGTCGATGGTCGACCTGTGCGACTCCGAGTCGATCGCGTTCCTGCCGTGGGCGCCACTGCAGAACATCGACAATGTGCCGCCGGCCCTGTATGCGGCGCGCAGGCTGGGGGTCAGCACCCGGGAGGTTGCGCTCGCCTGGCTGCTCGGCAGGTCGGCCCAGATTCTGCCGATTCCAGGCTCGGGTTCACCGGAACACGTCGCGGAAAACGTCGCCGCGGCGTCGCTGGAACTGACGGCCAACGAGTCGAACGCGATACTGCAGCTGGCGACGTAGCGCGGCGCAGTCGGCTCGACCGGAGGTTCCGCTAGCTGGCGACTGCTTCTGCCCTCGCCAGGTGGCCAGGCCACTGGTCCGGCAACGAGGGCACCGCGTTGGCGCGCACCACCTGTGAGTAGAACCCGGCGCTTGACTTCGGGATCCGGCGCTGGGTGCCGAAGTCGACGAAGACGATCCCGAAGCGTTTCTGGTAGCCCCAGCCCCACTCGAAGTTGTCCAGCAGCGACCAGACGAAGTAGCCGGCCAGGTTCACGCCGTCCTTGATCGCGCGGGCTGCCGCTTCCAGGTGCTCGTGCAGGTACTTCACCCGCTCCGGATCGTGCACCGCACCCGCCGGGTCGACGTAATCCTCGGCGGCCCGGCCGTTTTCGGTGATGTAGAGCGGCAGCTCCGGGGCGTCCTTGGACAGGCGCACCAGCAGCTCGTAGAGCCCGTCGGGGTCGACCAGCCAGCCCATCGCCGTCCGCTCGAGCTGGCTCGGACGGTACTCGACCACGCCG
>JASHSZ010000037.1 GCA_030040815.1 Streptosporangiaceae bacterium | reverse complement strand
CCATCGACTTCCTCGGCGAGGACACGACCGACCCTGAGCAAGCGGCCGCCGTGACCGCCGAGTACATCCGGCTCCTCGGCCAGCTGTCGGCGGGGGGCCTGGCGGCCCGAGGCCGCGCGGAGGTCTCGGTGAAGCCGACCGCGGTCGGGCTCGACCTGCCCGACCACGGTGAGAAGACCGCCCTTGCGAACATCAGGCGGATCGCCGCGGCAGCCCGCAACGCCGGCACGACGGTCACCGTGGACATGGAAGACCACACCCAAGTCGACCGCACCCTCCGGATGGTCGGCGAACTACGCGCCGATTTCCCCGACCTGGGCTGTGTGATCCAGTCCTACCTGCGGCGCAGCCCGGCGGACTGCCGCGCGCTGGCGGTGGCGGGGTCGCGAGTCCGGCTGTGCAAAGGCGCCTACCAGGCACCCGACGGTATCGGCCTGGCGAGCCGTGCGGCTGTCGACCTCAGCTACGCCCGGTGCCTGCGGATCCTGCTGGACGGGCCCGGTTACCCGATGCTGGCCACGCACGACCCGAGGCTGATCAAGATCGCCGGCGCCCGGGCCGAGCTGGCGGGCCGGGACGACAGCAGCTTCGAGTACCAGATGCTGTACGGGATCCGGCCGGCCGAACAGCACCGCCTGGCCACGTCGGGTGCGCAGCTGCGGGTCTACGTGCCGTACGGCACCGACTGGTACGGATACCTGGTGCGCCGGCTGGCGGAACGGCCAGCGAACCTGGCGTTCTTCCTGCGGGCGCTGCGCTCGCGGCACTGACGCCGCCGGCGCTGCTGGCTCTTATGAAGGAAGCTCCACGCGCCGCTACGCCTGGCCGGCCTGCGGCATCCAGCCCGACGGTAGGCTCGAGCGCATGATCGCGATACTCGGCGCGGGCAAGATGGGCGAGGCGCTGACCTCCGGCTTGCTGCGGGCCGGCGTCGTGCGACCCGGCGAGATCGTCGCCGCGGTGCGCCGCCCCGAGCGCGCCAAGCAGCTGCGCGACGGCTACGGCATCGAAGTGACGACGGCTGGCGAGGCCACCGAGCGGGCTGGGACGCTCGTGATCGCCGTCAAGCCGCAGGACATGGCGGCGCTGCTGGCTGAGATCGGCCCGCTCGTCAGCCCTGCCAAGCTGGTCATCTCGATAGCAGCGGGCATCCCGACCGGCTTCATCTCCGACCGGCTCAGCGGCGCGGTGCCGGTGGTGCGGGTCATGTCTAACACCCCCGCACTGGTGGACGAGGCGATGAGCGTGATCTCGCCAGGCCGGCACGCCGCCGAGGAGCACCTGCGCCGGGCAGAGGAACTGCTGCAACCGGTCGGCAAGGTGCTGCGAATACCTGAGGCGCTGCAGGACGCGGCGACCGCGCTGTCCGGAAGCGGGCCGGCGTACGTGTACTTCCTCGTCGAGGCGATGGTCGACGCCGGCATCCTGCTGGGGATGCCCCGCACCGACGCGCTGGAGATGGTCAAGCAGGCGGTGTACGGGGCGGCCAAGATGCTGCGCGACTCTGGCGAGCATCCGGTCTTGCTCCGCGAGGCGGTCACGTCGCCAGCCGGCACAACGATCAGCGCGATCCGGGAACTGGAGCGGCACGGGGTGCGCGCGGCCGTGCTGTCGGCGATCGAGGCGGCCAGAGATCGCGGCCGCGAGCTCGGCTCGGCGTAGCAAGGACCGCGGCGGTCCGCTCCCGGCCGCGCGTGCGGGCGAGATTGGTGAGCCTGGTTGGTCGCAATGGCACTGGATTGGCGGCTGAGCTCAGCGGCTACGCAACCGTTATCATGCGCCTGACCTGCGCCTTCGCAGTCGGCGTCGGCGGCAGGCCGGAGTTTCGCTGACACCTTGCCGAATTGGCCTGGCTCGGCCGGGTTGCCCTTTCCCATACAGGACTTACGCTGGAGGCGGGCGTGACTGATGCGCATGAGTCCTGGAGCGCAGCAGTTCGGTCGGAAGAGGGCTATCAATGGCAGCAGACGCTACTCCGCTCAGCGAGGTCAGGTTCCTGACCGTGGCCGAGGTGGCCGCGATCATGCGCGTTTCCAAGATGACTGTCTACCGACTGGTGCACTCAGGTGAACTGGAGGCCATCCGGGTCGGGCGCTCGTTTCGGGTGCCAGAGCAGGCGGTGACTGGTTACCTGAGGGAAGCGTATGTGGGAATGGACTGACTGATCGTCCGCGGCTGCGCTGCTGGTCGCCAGACGGTTGGCACCCTGCGCTGACCGGGGCGAGCTGGCGGGCGATGCCCGGCGATGCGGCGCAGCGGAGGTACGCTGTGGCGTTGGCATGTGCCCGGCCGCCCGACGTGGCGAGCATGTGCGCGGACATGCCCGTCGGCCAGGACAGCAAATGAGGGTGGTCACGTGGGTTCTGTCATCAAGAAGCGGCGCAAGCGGATGGCGAAGAAGAAGCACCGCAAGCTGCTCCGCAAGACGCGCGTACAGCGCAGGAACAAGAAGTAACCTCCTGACGGGCTGGCCGGCGGTCGTGGCGACGCGAAGTCGGACATGGCTAGCGAGCCATGCCTGAGTCGCTATCCCCGAGGCCGCTGCCCGGCTGGCGAACCAGGCTGGCCGGTGTCGCGGGCTTCGCCCGGCGCCGCCTGGCGGGCGATTACGAGGTCGACCAGTTCGGCTTCGACCCCGAATTCAACGCGGCCGTGCTCATGCCGGCCGCGCTTGCCCTGTACCGGAACTGGTTCCGGGTGCAGATGCGCGGCCTTGCCAACGTGCCATGCACCGGGCAGGCCCTGATTGTTGCCAACCACTCTGGCGTGCTGCCGTTCGACGCCATCATGCTGCAGGCGGGCATCTATGCCGAGCATCCGGCGCACCGGAACCTGCGGCTGCTCGGCGCCGACCTCGTGTACACGCTGCCGGTGCTGGCCAGCCTCGCCCGCCGCAGCGGGCACACCAGGGCCGACCCGGAGCAGGCGCACCGGCTGCTGACGGCAGACGAACTCGTCGGCGTGTTCCCCGAGGGCTTCAAGGGCATCGGAAAGCCGTTCAGCGAGCGATACCAGCTGCAGCGATTCGGCCGGGGCGGGTTCGCGCGCACCGCCGTGCAGGCCGGCGCGCCGATCATTCCGTGCGCCATTGTGGGCGCGGAGGAGATCTACCCGATGATCGGGAACGCCGAGCCGGTCGCCAGGGCGCTCCGGCTGCCGTATTTCCCGCTGACGCCGCTGTTCCCGTGGCTCGGCCCGCTCGGCACGGTGCCACTGCCGTCGAACTGGATCATCGAGTTCAGCGAGCCGATAGCAACCGGCGCGCTGGCCGAGGCAGCGGCCGACGATGAGTCGCGCGACGAGCTCACTGCCGATCTCGCCGACCGGGTGCGGGACACCATCCAGTCCAGGCTCGACGTGCTAGTCGCCGAGCGCGGCCCGGCATTCAGCTAGCGCGATCAGCTGCCGGTCCGCCGCCGGCGGAGGGCCAGGCCCGCGGCGCCGGCTACCGCGCCGGCACCGGCTGCCACGGGCAGGACGATGAGCGTCGTCCGGCGGGCCGACCGGAATTCGTAGACCGGCCAGCCGCGGCTGCGGGCCGTGCGGAGCAGCTCCGCGTCGGGATTGACCACGCTCGGGTGCCCGACCAGCTCGAGCATCGGCAGGTCGTTGGCCGAGTCGCTATAGGCGCTGCACCGGGACAGGTCGAGCCCCTCCTGGGCCGCGAGGGTGACGATGGCGGCCGCCTTTGCAGGGCCGTGCAGCAGTCCGCCGACCAGCCTACCGGTGTAGACGCCGTCGACGGTCTCAGCCACGGTGCCGAGGGCACCGGTCAGGCCCAGCCGGCGGGCCAGGATCGCGGCGAGCTCGACCGGCGTGGCAGTGACCAGCCAGACCCGTTCCCCGGCGCACAGGTGCCGCCTGGTCAGGTCCCTGGTCCCGGCCCAGATCCGATCCGCGATGGTCTCGTCGTAGATCTCCTCGCCCAGCGTGACTATGTCGTCCACCCGATGGCCGGCCACGAACGCCAGCGCCGCTTCCCGAGCGGCATCGATGTGGCCGGGGTCCTCGACGCCGCGCAAGCGGAATGTGATCTGGCTGAGCGTGATCCGCGCCAGGTCGGTCGGCCCGAACAACTTCCGGGCCGCCAGGCCCCTGGCAAAGTGGTAGATCGACGCGCCGCGCAGCAGCGTGTTGTCCACATCGAAGAACGCCGCCGCGCTCGGATCCTGCGCACGCGGCACCTGACCGGCGGCATCGTCTGCAGGCTGGATGCCCGGATCCCCGTCGGACCGGCCGGCGTCGCGCTTGCCGTCAGGATCGGCCTCGCGGCTCATACTGCGAGCCTACCGGCGCCCAGGCGGTCAGCCAGGCGTGGCGCGACACCGTCATCTGACCGTCACGCGACCGCCACGGATCCGGCATCTTCGCGTTGCTGGCAGGTCGCCACGCCTTCGGGGCCGGCTCTCCCGGCTTGGCCACAGCACGCGCCGACGTCAGGCACCATAGAGCCAGTGCATACCATCGTGGCGATCACCGGGGCAATCCTGGCCGCGGTCGGCAGCGGCGTGCTGCTCACGCGGTTCTTCCGCGCGCCCCGAGGCGATCTGGCCGCCTGGATCATCGGCCTGCTCGGGCTGCTGGTCAGCCTCGTTGCTCAGCTGATCGGATACGTGAAGGGCTT
>JASHSZ010000275.1 GCA_030040815.1 Streptosporangiaceae bacterium | reverse complement strand
GGCTGGCGAGGCCGCCCGGTGGTCGCTGTTGCGGCCGTCGCCCATCGTCAGCGTGCACGTGATCTACGGCAGCCGGGTCACCAGCCTGCCGTTCGCGGCCGTGGTCGGCTCGCCGGTGCGCTGGGTGATCGACAAGTCTGACGCCGCCGGGCTGCCCGCGGGACAGTACCTCGCGGCGTCCATACCAGCGGCAGACGGGCTTGTCGACATGCCTGCGGCGCGGTTGCGCGAGCGCGTGCTACCGGTGCTTGAGCGGCTATTCCCGACGGCGGCCGGAGCGAGTGTCGAGGACTTCTTCGTCACCAGGGAGCGGCGCGCGACCATTCGACACGAGCCGGGTACGCAGCGGCTGCGCCCAGCCGCCGGGCTGCCCGGCCTGACGGTGGCGGGTGCATGGACGGACACCGGCTGGCCGGACACCATGGAGGGCGCCGTCCGGAGCGGACGATATGCCGCGCTGAAGCTGGTCGCGCACCTGACCGGTGGTCCGGGTCCGGCGTTGCAGTCGCCTGCGGCGGGGCCTGCGACCGCGGCGCCGACAGTGGCGTCGGGGACGCCGCGGTGACATCGACCGCGGCACGAGAGGTCGGCCTCGCCACGGCCGGCAGTGCCGCGGTCCAGCGAGCCTGCCGCCTGCTGCTGGCTTGCCAGGACCCGGAGGGCTGGTGGCCGGACCGCGCCGCGGCCGAGGTCACGGTCGCCGCGGAAGGACTGCTGGCCCTGGACGTGCTGGCGATCAGGACTGCGGCGGCGACGAGTGCCGCTGCCCGCCAGATCAGGTCATGGCAGCGGGCCGACGGAAGCTGGGCCGGCGGCGAGCCCGGCGTGGCCGCGGACCTGTCGGCGTCGGTGCTCGCTTACCTCGCGCTGCTGCTCGCGGGCGATTCGCCCGACACCTACCACATGGCCGCCGCGGCAGGCTGGATCAGGGATGCTGGCGGCGTCGACGCCGTCGGCGTCACCGCGAGGGCATGGCTGGCGATGTTCGGTCTCACCGCGTGGGCCGGTGTGGCCGTTCCCGCGCCTGAAGCGTGTCATCTGTCGGGCCGCGCGACACCGGAGGTGGCCGAGTGCAGCCCGGTGAGCGCCGTCACCCTGGCGGTGCTCGGCGCGCTGCGCCCGGCCCGCCCGTTCCCGGCCAGGCCGACCGAGCTGCAGGCCATCGGGCGGCAGCTGGGGCAGGCCCAGCCGCCGCCGGTGGTGGAGACCGAGCCGGGCCTGGCCCGGACGGCAGCGCGGCGGGCCGCGCTGCGCCGCTGTGGTCGGTGGCTTGCTGACTGGCAGCTGCAGACCAGCCGGGTCGGCAACCGTCGGCCCGGCTGGCCGTTGTCTCTGGTCGCACTGCACGCCCTGGGCTACCCGCCGAGCCATCCGGCCCAGGCTGCCTGGCTGGCTCGGCTCGACCGAGCTGACGGACCGCCGGGGGCGGCCGAGCTCTTGCTGCCGCCGGTCGCGCACACCGCGCTTGCAATCGAGGCGCTGCGGGCGGCGGGTGTGCCCGCCGACCACACCGCGCTGCTCGCGGCCGGCCAGTGGCTGCTGCGCCAGCGGGTCGCCGCGGTGGGCACCGGGCCCCGGACGCGCGGCGGATCGGGGTCGTGGGGCTGGTCGTTCTGCCCGGACGGCTGCCCGCGACCCGCCGACACCGCGTGCGTGCTGATCGCCCTCGGCGGGATAGACCTGCCGAGGGCGACCGGTCGGTCGGCGGTGGCCGCCGCGCAGTGGCTGGCGGCGACGCAGAACCGAGACGGCAGCTGGTCGAGTTCGGCCGCGGTGACCGGGTACTGCGTGCGCGCGCTCGCGAGCCAGCACGTCCAGCAGGTTCCGGTGGCGCGGGCAATTCGCCGCGGGGTGATCTGGCTGCTTCGGGCCCAGCTTCCGCTCGGCGCGTGGCCTGGCAGCCGCGACGGCGCCGACCTGCTGGCCACCACGGTGGCACTGGCCGCGCTGCGCGCCGCCGGAGTGCTGCCGGGAAAGCCGTCCATGACGGGCGCGGTGGGCTGGCTGCTCGCCCAGCAGAACCCCGACGGAGGCTGGCACCTCGGCGACGTCGACGGTGGAGGCCAGCGAGGCGGATCGGACGCTGTGGGCACGGCGCACGCGCTCGCAGCACTGCTGGCGGTCGGCGGCGAAACCGCGGTAGGGGTCGACGCAGGGGCCGGGTGGCTCATCCGCGCGCAGCTGCCAGACGGGAGCTGGGCTCTGCCGGGGCGGGCGCCCGAGCGGGCGCCCCGGTGGCGGCAGGCCAGCTTCGGCCCGCCGGTGGCCGGCGTGCTGCTGCCGCTGAGTGCGCTCGGCAGGTACGCTGCGAGCGCGTCTCAGTGTCGCAACTGAGCCGGTGCGCAGGGCAACCTTGCAGAACGCCTTCAGCATCCGCCCAGAAAGCTGGCCCATTATCTGTACCGGCTGCGGTGTGACCCTGCCCGCGCCATGACACGGCCGGCGCAGTGCGCACCGGCCGCCGGAACCGACAAGTCATCCCGTCGCTAGGAGAACGGATGTTTCTTACCTACCTGGGGCGTGAACTGCGCCGGCGCGCTCGCCAGGCCATAATCATCGCTCTCGGGCTAGCTCTGGGCATCGGGCTGGTCATCACCGTGACCGCCCTGTCCAGCGGTGTGAAGAACGCCGAAGGCGAGGTCTTGCACTCGCTGTACGGCCAGGACACCGACATCACCGTGACCAAGGCGCCAACAGTCGGCAGCGGCGGGGCCGGTTCATTCGGGTTCCGCGGCTCCTTCGGCACGGCGCAGCGTCC
>JASHSZ010000274.1 GCA_030040815.1 Streptosporangiaceae bacterium | reverse complement strand
ATGGCCAGCCACAACCGCTGCCACTCGGCTTCGGTCTTGGGCGGCATGAACTCGAAGGAGAACGACTGCCGTCCGTCGGCGATGAGGTCTCTGATAACAGGGGCAGCGCTGACTGGCATGTCGAGAAGGCTATCGGCATTGGCAAGGGCGGTCGGGCCAGAGCCCGCCACCGGGGGGGGATAGTCTGCGAAAACGTGGCAACCGACCACGCCGGCTTCGACCCGGCCCGGCTCGAGCGCATCCGCTCCGGGGTGAGTGACGCGCTCGCGGCGTTCCTGGCCCGTCAGCGCGCGGTGCTGACCGAAATAGGCGCCGACGTGCTGCCCAGCCTCGACGCGATCAGCAGCCTGGTCGCCGGGGGCAAGCGGCTGCGCCCGGCATTCTGCTACTGGGGCTGGCGGGCCGCCGGCGGCGAGGACTGCCAGCCGATCTTTGCCGCCGCGGCCGCTCTCGAGCTGCTCCAGGCGAGCGCACTCGTGCACGACGACGTCATGGACGACAGTGACCTGAGGCGCGGCCAGCCCTCGGTGCACAAGCGTTTTGCCGCGTGGCACGCCGCGACCGGCCGGTCTGGCAGCGCGGAACGATTCGGGACGAGTGCGGCGATCCTGGTCGGTGACCTCCTCCTGGCCTGGACGAACGAGCTGTTCCGGGACAGCGGGTTCGCGCCGGACGTGCTGCGCCGCGGCGCGCCGGTCTTCGCCGCCATGCAGACCGAGCTGGCTGCCGGCCAGTACCTGGACCTGCTCAGTCAGGCAGACGCCAGCACGTCGGTGGCAGCTGCTGTCCGGGTGATCACCTACAAGACCACGAGGTACAGCACCGAGCGCCCGCTCCAGCTCGGCGTGGAACTGGCCGCGGCCGCGACCGGATCCGACGCCGGCGAGCTGGTCAGCCTCTCCTCGCGCTACGGGTCGCCGCTGGGCATCGCCTTCCAGCTCCGCGATGACCTGCTCGGCGTCTTCGGCGACCCGGCCAGAACCGGGAAACCGGCCTGCGGGGACATCGCCGAGGGCAAGCGCACCGTCCTGGTCGCCCTGGCCAGGGAGCGCGCCAGCACGGCCCAGGTGGCCGTGCTCGACCGCCACCTGGGCGAGCGCAACCTGACGGAGACGGCTGCGGCTGAGGTCAGGGCGGTGCTCACCGAGACGGGGGCGGTCGCCGAGTGCGAGCACCTCATCGCCGCCTACCGCAAGGAGGCCATCGCCGCCCTGGACGGCGCGCCGATCCCCGGCGCGGCCCGGTCGGCTCTCGCGGCACTCGCGGAGTTCGTCACCAACCGCAACGAATAACCCGGCCCAGAAGAACCCATCAGGAGGGGAACGGGCCCGTCCGCCCTCCCGGCCGGGTGTCCGTTCGCACCGGCTTTCGGGCCCGGATCGCGAGGATGGTGGGCACCGGTCGATCGCCGAGCTCGGCGACGTAGTCGATCACCAACTCTGCGCTGATGAATCCGGTCAGTAGCTCGGCCAGCGGGTGGTGCCGCATTCCAACTCGAGCGCGGACAAAAGGCCCCCACCACGCGGATCGCTGATGCCAGCCGCTCATCCGGTAGCCAGGATGCGCCCAGCTGCCGCCGTCGTCCATCCACTCGATGTGCGGCCCGTTGAAGCACGGGTGGACGCCGTAACACACCAGCAGACCGCCCGGCCGCAGCACCCGCGAAGACTCCGCCAGGACCGCCCCGAAGTCGTCGACGTCGGTCGAGATCCAGATTGCCGCCACGGCTGTGAACGTCCCGTCGGCGAATGGCAGCGCGGCCGCGTCGCCCTGCAGCACGTGCGGGGACCGGCGCCGGGCGAAGCGAAGCTGGTCAGCGGACCGGTCGAGCCCGACGACCGTCCACCCGGTCGCGGCGAGCGCAGCCAGATACGCGCCGCCGCCGCAGCCCAGGTCGAGGCAGCGGCCGCCGCCCCGGCCGAGCAGACCCGCGATCATGGCCGCATTGCCCGCGACGTGCGGCTGGTTCCAGGCCTCGTACCAGTCAGCGTGACCGTCGTAACGAGCGCGGCTGATAGCTGGCATGGTGACCTCCGCGTGGCCTGCTGGCCAGCACGCTAGCGGGGCGATCCCGCAGCCGGAAGCGCACTCTGCTGTCCGCAGAGTCCTGACCGTCGGGCTACCGCAACCGGGCGGCGAGCCGCGCGGCGACGGCAGCCGGGTCGTCGGCTTCGGTGAGCACGCGTACCACGACGATCCGGGTGGCGCCGGCGGCCAGCACCTGGCCCAGGTTCGACTCGTCGATGCCGCCGATAGCGAACCATGGCCGGGACGTGCCCTGCCGGGCGGCGAACCGGAGCAGCTCCAGGCCAGGCGCTGGCCGGCCCGGCTTGGTGGGCGTCGGCCACACCGGGCCGGCGCAGAAGTAATCGGCGGCGGGCTCGACCGCGGCCGCCGCTGTCTCCGCCTCGGCGTGCGAAGACAGCCCGATGAGCGGCACCGGCCCGATCAGCGTGCGGGCGATGACCGGCGACAGGTCGTCCTGGCCGAGATGCAGCACGTCGGCGCCCGCGGCGTACGCCACGTCGGCCCGGTCGTTGACCGCCAGCAGCGCACCGTGCCTGGCACAGGCCGCGCGGAACACCTCGAGGTAGCGCAGCTCCTGGCCGGCTTCCAGCCCCTTCTGCCGGAGCTGGATGACGTCCACCCCACCGCCGAGCACGGCATCGAGAAACCGGGGCAGGTCGCCCTGGCGCTCCCGCGCGTCCGTGCACAAGTACAGCCGGGCGCGGGCAAGCTGAGCGCGCAACCGATCTCGATCGGGCACGCTCAGAAGGCTAGTGCCTGCGCCCGCCGGTTCACCTCGGTGCGCCGATGCGCCGCGAGCGCCTCCACCGGCGTACCCGGCAGGGTGTCGTCGGCGGTGAACAGCCAGCTCACGGCCTCGGTGTCGGAGAAGCCGCAATCGAAGAGCAGCGTCAGCGTGCCGCCGAGGCCGTGCAGAACCTCGCCGCTGTGGACGAACGCCCTGGGAACGGCGACCGTGCCGTCTGGTCGCTGCACCGCGAGCAGCTTGCGGTCGCGCAACAGCTGCTTGACCCTGCTGACGGGCAGGCCAAGCAGGTCAGCCACGGCGGGAATGCTGAGCCACTCGCCGACGATGGCGTCGGTCGGGGGGTCTATCTGTGCCACGGGAGGAGCTTCCCACACCGGCGCGCCGTCAAAACCTCCCATCCCAGCCAAGTCCGGCACGAGGTCTATTCGAGTGGGCTGTCCCGTATCGCCACGCCCGGGTCGGCCAGCGCGTCCGGGTCGACCGCCAGATCCGCCGCGATGACCCGGCGGGCCTGCAGCAGGTCCCTCGGCAGCCCCACGGTCAGCGCGGCGACCAGCCTGCCGTCCGCGAGCCAGCACGCCGCCCACCGGGCGTCGGCTGGCGTCCCGCGCCAGACGAGCTGGTCAGCGTCGCCGTGCCAGCCCACGTACTGCACCATCCGACCGAACTGCTCGGACCAGAAGTAGGGAACAGGGTCGTAGCTTTCGCTGCCGCCTGCGATGTTCGCAGCCGCCGCCTCAGGCGAGTGCAGTGCCACGTCCCAGTGCTCAACCCGGAGCTGCCGCCGGTAGCGCGCTGACCAAAACGATGCGCAGTCACCGACAGCGAACACGCCAGGAACCGACGCCCGCAGCTCGGCGTCGACTACGACCCCGTTGTCCAGCCGGACACCCGAACCGGCCAGCCAGGCGACGGCGGGCCGGACCCCCACGGCGGTGACCACGAGGTCAGCGGCCAGCCAGCCGCCGTCGGCCAGCGCGATCCCGCCCGGCTCGATGGCGGCAACGGCGGCCTCCAGTAGCAGGTCGACGCCCGCTTCGGCGTACCACCGTGTTGTCTGCCCGCCGACGTCGATGCCCAGAGCGGCGGCGAGCGGTGTGCCGGCGGCCTCGACGACGGTAACCCGGCAGCCGCGGTTCGCCGCTGCGGTGGCAAGCTCCGCGCCGATCCACCCGGCGCCGACGATGGCGAGCCTGCTGCCTGGGGTCAGCCGCGCACGGAGGGCGAGCGCGTCGTCGGCGGTGCGCAGCACCAGCTGCTCCCCGCTGCCGGGCAGCGTGACCGGATTGGCACCGGTCGCCACGACCAGGGCGTCCCAGGCGTACTCCGCCGCGTCGGTGCGCAGCACGGCGTCGCCCAGCGCCATCGCGGTCTCGGTCAGCCTGAGGTCGACGCCGAGCGAGTCGAGATCGGGCCGCAGCCCGGTATCGTCCAGCTCGCCGGTCAGCACCTTCTTCGACAGCGGCGGCCGGTCATACGGCGGCCGCGCCTCCGCCCCGATCAGCGTGATCGCGCCGGCGTAGCCATGGGCGCGCAGCTCCTCGACTGTTCGCAGCCCGGCCAGCCCGGCCCCGACGATGACAACCTTCGTCGGGGCCATCGACTCTCCTCGGGCATGCGCATGGTGACTCTGTTTGCGGTCGTGACGCTAGCGGGAGGTGCTGGTGCCGCTGGCAGGCGCCCCGGCTCCGGCCGGCCGGCTACACGCCGAGGTGCTCGTGCAGCGCCTGCAGCGCCCGCCTGAGTTGACGAGCACGTTGGTTCCTCGCCCGCTGCCTGATCGCGACTGTCCGTTGCTGGTGCCGGTCCAGGAGAAGCGATAGCGGCAGACCCCGCGCGGTTGCTGCCGACCGCGACCCATTCCAGGTCGGTGATCTGGTAGGCCTCGTCGGGAATGGTCGCGAACGTCCGGGCGATCGCGACGAGGACCCCATCCCGGCCGCGGTGCGATCCGTCGGTGAACCAGTAGACGGCGTCCGGAGCAATCAGCGGCGCGAGCTCGGCGATGTCGTGGCTGTTCGTAGCTTGCTCGTAGCCGCACACGAACGCGGTGGGCGCGGCCATGACCTCCGACATGGCTGGTCTTCCATCACGAAGTGCCAGCCTCCAGCGCCAGCCTGAGTGCCTCGTTGATGCCGAGCGCCTTGCCTGCGGAGTAGGCATGGTCATACTGCTCGTCGCCGAGGCGGCTCCGCAGCTCCTCGATGCTGCTCAGGCGGTAGCTGGCCTCGGGCTGCTGCCACGGCTCGCCGGCCAGGTCGAGAAACATATCGGCCGCGCCATGCAGCCGACTGGCGAGCCGCCAGTCGCCATCGTCCGCGGCAAGGCAGGCGAGGCCCAGGGTGGCATAGGCGTGCCCACTGCGTTCCCCGTTCCGTCGGCTCAGTTGCAGGCCCGCGACGAAGCTATTCCTGGCGCCAGCAGTGTCGCGTTCCGCGCGCTGTACCCAGCCCAGGTTCACCAACCTGTGGTGGCTCCGTTCGCCGATCGCCGCCGAGGCCTCCGCGGCCGCTTGCAGGTGAGCACGAGCTCCGGCAATGTCGTCGTAGAGCAGGCATCGGACTCCGGCGTTATTGCGCAGCGCTGAGGCAATGAACGCGTCGCCCGAGCGTTCGGTGCACGCGATCGCCTCGGCGAACAGCCCTGCAGACATATCCGGTTCGACCATGTCGCTGCACATCAGGTACTTCAGCAGGCTGCCGGCCAGGACGACATCGTCGCCCAAGCGGCGGGCCCGTTCGATACCCTCCGCTCCGATGCGCAGGCCCTTCTCTGGTCTGCCTGCGAAGAAGTGTGCAGCGCAGAGGCTTGTGCTAGCGGCGATCAGAATCGGTTCGTCGTCGTGCTGCCGTGCCCACTGCACTGCTTGCTCACCGAGTTCGATGGCCTCGGCTAGGTCGACCTGGATGGCAGAAGCGGCTGCGGTCTCCAGCGCCGCCCCGAACAGCTGCGGGTATGAGCGAGCGTCTGGCCTCGCTAGCAGCGGAAGCAGCAGCCGGAGAGCCTCGTCGTGCCCGGATCGAGCCATCCAGTATCGGCGGAGCGCGAAGCCGAGGCGCAGCGCCCGCTCGAGTCCATCGGGGTCGGCCCCGGCCTGCGAAGCCGCGCGCCTGAGATTCGTCTCATCGGCGTCGAGCCGAGCAAGCCAGCTGCCCTGATCGCGGCCGGTCAGGTGGGGGGCCGCAGCTTCGGCGACAGCCAGAAAGTGCTCGGAGTGCCGCAGCGCGATGGCCGCCGCATCGTCCGCGCCCGTCTCGAGCAGCCGTTCCGTCGCGAACTGGCGGATGGTCTCGAGCAGCCGGTAGCGCACGCCCGCGCCTGCCTGCTCGGCCAGCAGAATGTTCTTGTCCACGAGCGAGCCGACTAGCCCGGCAACGTCGATCACCGCGGTATCGCCGAACCCGCAGGATGCCTCGGCGGCGGCCAGATCGAAGCTGTCGGGAAACACCGACAGCCGGCGCAGCAGCTGTTGCTCAGCGCCAGCGAGCAGATCGTACGACCACTCGACGGTTGCCTGCAGTGTCCGCTGTCGCGGCAAAGCTGTCCGGCTGCCGCCGGTCAGCAGGCGGAAGCGCTGGTCGAGCCGATCACCAAGCTCCTGAAGCGACATCGACCGCAGCCTGGCCGCCGCCAGCTCGATCGCGAGCGGCATCCCGTCGAGCCGCCGGCAGATCGAGGCAATCGCCTGCGCGGTCTGCTCGTCGATCCTCAGGTCAACGCCCTGGGCCCTGGCTCGATCAGCGAACAGCGCCACTCCGTCGTAGCCCTGCAGCATGCTGGAGTCGACCTCGCCGGTCGGCAGGGACATGGACGGCACCCGGTAGATGACCTCACCGGCAATGCCGAGCGGCTCACGGCTAGTGGCCAGCAGGTGCACCCGCGGACAGCGCCGCAGCATCGCGTCAGCTGCCTTGGCGCACACACCGATCAGGTGCTCGCAGTTGTCAAGCACGATCAGGATGTCCTGGCATACGAACGCATCGAGCAGCGTCTCCAGGGCCGGCCGCCCCGGCTGCCTGACGATCCGCAGGACATCGCAGATCACCGCGGGGACGGCGTCCTCGTCGGTCACAGCTGCCAGCTCGGCGAGCCACACTCCGTCCTCGGATGCGTCGACGAGCTCAGCAGCCACCTGCAGGCTCAGCCTCGTCTTACCGGCTCCGCCAGCCCCCGTGAGAGTCACCAAGCGAGCAGACTGGACCAGCGCACGAACCTGAGCGAGTTCCTGCGCACGGCCGATGAAGGGCGTCAGCTGGACCGGAAGGTTGTTCAGCAGCGCCGGGTTGCCGAGTGACTGCAGCGGAGGGAACGCGGACTCCAAGCCCGCGGCCCTGAGCTGAAAGATCTGCTCTGGGCGGCTAAGGTCCTTCAGCCTGTGCATGCCGAGGTTCTCGAGAGTGACACCCGCCGGGAGAAAATCCCGGACCAGGGCTGCCGCTGTCTCCGAGAGCAGGACCTGACCCCCGTGTGCGACGCCGGCGATCCGGGCGGCTCGGTGCACATCAAGGCCCACCGCGCCGGACGGCGTCTGTGCCGCCTCTCCGGTGTGGACAGCCATGCGCACCTTAAGGTGTTCGCCGCCCGGCCAGGCGTAAGCCTCCAGTGCCTGCTGCATCTCCAGGACCGCTGCCACACAGGCTCGCGGTGAAGAGAATCCGGCAAAGAATCCGTCACCCATGGTGTTGAGTTCCGTGCCGCTGTGCGCGGCAAGCGCCGAGCGGATTAGCGTGTCGTGCGCCATCAGCAGCTGCGCGTAGACGGCCTCTCCCACCCGCCGCAACAGGGCCGTCGAGCCCTCGATGTCGGTGAAGAGAAAGGTGAGAGTCTCCACCGCCTCAGCGTAAGAGCTAGACAGCTGCGTTGCCGATCACAACCTTTGCCGATGCGTTCAGTCTTCAGGGCATGCGCAGCTTTCTTGCTCTTGCTCTGCTCGTCGCTGTGGGGACAGTTACGGCTTGCGGCGGCAGCAGTGCCGCCGGGCGACCCAGCAACACCGTGTGGATGGATGACCTGCAGATGGTCTCGGCCGAAGATGGCTGGGCTCTCGTCTGGAGCGCCAATCCGGCTGAGACGGCAGCGCTGGAACCCTCGCTCACCAGCGATGGTGGGCGCACTTGGATCGTCGTAACGCCGCCGCTGGCCCGGCCACTACTCAGTAACGGAGAGGCGCTGCTGTACGCAGCGTCGATGCGGCGCGCGTGGATCGCGGTGAACCATGGCGACGGCAAGTCGACCGTGGTTTTCGGGACGAGTGACGGTGGGCAGCGCTGGACGGAGTCGAACCCGGTTGTCGGCTACCAGGCCGTCGCGATGGACTTCGCCGGGGCCGATCACGGGTGGCTGGTGGAAAGCCTGGGAGCCGCGATGGGGCACGACCCGGTCCGGGTGTACGTCACCGCAGACGGGGGCGTCACCTGGTCGCTGCTTGCCAGCGGGCTTCCGGTCGGGTGCGACAAGGGCGGCATGGCGTTCAGCCCGGCGGATGTCGGCTGGATCACCAGCTACTGTCCAGCCGGATACCAGGTGCTGGTGTCGCGGGACGGCGGCGCGCAGTGGGCGGCAGCGGAGCTGCCGCTGCCGACCGCGGCGTGCGCGGACGGCTGCACGGCTTTCCAGGCCCAGTTCGCGGGGCCCGCCACCGTCCTGGAAATCGGCTCGTACCCGGCGGCAGCAGTGCTGCTGGTCAGCACGGACGCGGGCGGGAGCTGGCAGACCGAGGCGATGCCGGCCGGGGCGGGAGCGTATCCGCGCATTCGGTTCTTCGGTCGCGCCGACGCCGTCGTCGTCTCGGCCAGCGCGCAGGGCGCCATCGGACCGGACTTCTACCTGACCAGCGATGGCGGGCTGAGCTGGACTGCGGTACCGCAGGGACGGCTGTTCGGGAGCAGCGGCGCGCAGTTCGATTTCGTCAGCCCGCACGTGGGGTTCGCGTGGATCGCGGATGCGGCGGGCCTGTACCAGACGTCGAACTCCGGGCGAACCTGGACGGCGATCGTCCCGCAGCTCGGCTGACGTGGCCGCGATACGCTAGGACACATCGCGCGGGAGTCCGGTGGGACCGGACTGAGAGGGTGGCTGGCGAGCCACCGACCGCAGGAACCTGATCCGGATCATGCCGGCGAAGGGAGCCGACCGTGATCGCCCAGTCTCCGGCCGAGACGGACGTCGCCGTCATCGGCGGCGGCGTCATCGGCCTCTCGGTGGCCTGGCGGTCGGCGGAGCAGGGGCTGCGCGTCCTCGTGGCGGATCCGGACCCCGGCCAGGGCGCCACGCACGCCGCAGCGGGCATGCTGACCCCGATCGCTGAGGCCGCGTACGCCGAACGCGAGATCTTCCAGCTTGGCAGCGAGTCGCTGCGGCGCTACCCGGCCTTTGCAGCCGAGCTGGCCGCAGCTAGCGGGCTGCCCACCGGATTCCGCCAGGGCGGCACCCTCCAGGTCGCCTATGACCGCGATGACCTTGCCCTGCTGGCCGAGACCCGGCAGTTGCAGGAGTCGTTCGGCGTGGGCGTGCAGCAGCTGACGGCGCGCGAGTGCCG
>JASHSZ010000273.1 GCA_030040815.1 Streptosporangiaceae bacterium | reverse complement strand
ATGACGCCGAGCACGAGTCCCAGGCCGATGACGGCGGCCGAGACACGCCCGGTGCGGGCCAGCCCGACGGGGTCGGCTGCGCCCTCCGTCTGCCAGCTGGCCTGCTGACCAGCGGCCGGGCCAGTGGCATAGCCGGGCGCGGGCCCGGCCGGACCCGTCATGGGCGCAACCGGCGGCGGCACCAAGGCCCTGATCGTGCCGGGCGCCTCGACCGAGGTGAACCTCGACCAGGCTGCAGTCCAGCCCTCAGGAGTCAGCGGCCACCACTCGAGCGGCTGCGCCTGCAGCGCCGTGGCGTACCAGATCCCGTAGAACTGCGGCCCCTGTCCGAGCGCGTACGTTGCGCCCTGATAGGAGATGCTGACCTTGTCCGGCACGGTTTCGATCCCTCCTGCTCAGGCCATGCCTATCACGTTCACCGGCGAGCGTAGGTGCCAACCCTTCGCGTTGCCTGGAAGTCTCCTCTTGCCTTGCTGACGCCTGGCTCAGGCCCGTGACCTCGGACAACGGTGCCCGCTACGCTGAGCCCGATGACTGACGACGAGGTTCCCGGCTTCCTGGCGGCGCTTGGGATCCCCGGTATCGTCGACGCGCACGTGCATTTCCTGCCCGACCCTCTCCAGCAGGCCGTGTGGCGGTGGTTCGACCGGCTGACGCCACCGTGGCCAGTGACGTACCGGACGTCGGCTGACGACCGACTGGCGATTCTGGCCCGGCTAGGTGTCCGACATCACACCGCCCTCGTCTACCCGCACCGGCCGGGCATGCTGCGCTTCCTGAACGACCACGCCCTCGCGCTCGCCGATGCCGTGCCCGCCGTCATTCCGACGTTCACGATCTACCCCGAGCCGGGCGTGGCGGCCGAGACCGAGCGCTGCCTCGCGGCGGGCGGGCAGGCCGTCAAGGTGCACCTGCAGGTAGGCGGGTTCGACGCGACAGACCCGCTGCTTGACGACGTGTGGTCCCAGCTACAGGACGAGGGAACGCCCGTCATTGTGCACGCGGGCGCAGTAGCAGACGGCTCCGGCAATGAGCAGTGGTGCGGTCCGGCGCCTGTGCGGCGGCTGTTGCGCCGGTTCGGCGATCTCCGCCTCGTCATAGCGCATCTTGGCGCACCCGACTACGACGAGTTCGTCGCGCTGGCCGAGCGGCACCGGGGCGTCTGGCTCGACACGGCGATGGTGTTCACCGATCCGCCCTATCTCGGCCCGGCTCCGCTGCACCTGGCCGGCCGACTCGCCGGGCTGGGCGACCGCGTGGTGTTCGGGTCGGACTTCCCGACCATCCCGCACGCGCTCGCCGCGCAGGTGTCCGGGCTGGCCGACCTGGGCCTCGGCGAGGACTGGCTGCGGGGCGTGCTCTGGCACAACGGGCTGCGGCTGTTCAGCCTGTGAACAGAGCGGCCGCGCGCCGCTACCGCGCCGTCGCCCTGATCGCGGCGGCGGTGAGCGAGCGAGCCGTCTCGATCGCGCTGGCGATCGCCAGCTCCGGCGTGAGCCCGCACAGGTCGGTGAGGGTGAACAGCGTCTCAGCGCTCACCACGACGGCGAGGCCGCGCTTGAGCTGCGCGAACCGGGCTGGCTGCTGGACGGCCATGGTGCGTTCCAGCGGCCGGAGTGCCTCGTCAATCAGCCCGAAGCGACGCCCCGGCCGCTGCACCACGCCCGGCTTAGTGATGGCAGCCGAGATCATCGCCCGGACGGCGCCCTGGTAGGCCAGTACCTCGCGCAGCAGCACCTCGGTCGCGAAGCCGATGCGCTCCACCGGGTCGTCCGAGCGGGCCACCGGCGCCATCGCCTGCGCCGGGCTCTCCTGGAGGCCAGTCAGCGTCTCGCGCAGCAGCGACGCCAGGTCTGGGAAGTACCGGTAGGCGGTGGCCTCGGAGACCAGCGCCCGCCTGGCCACCTCGGGCATCGTGACCTCGCCTCCGGCGGCGATGGCCGCACGGGCCGCCGCCACAATGGCGGCACGGGTTCGCTCTTTCTGATTCGAGCGCCCGGTGCGCGCGTCGGTGGTCATCTCGACTGCCTCTCTGCCCGGCCAGCTCCCTGCTCGGCCAGGGGCGTGTGAGCTTGCCCTCGCCATGAGAGCATACTTGCATGAGAATTCGTGAGAGTATACTCTCTTATCGAGAGTTCCTCTTACGAGGAGCACTGGACGTGACCGAAGTCGGGATTGTCGGGCCGGGTGGCGGGGAGATTGCGCTGGCCGGGCCCGTGCAGATGCGCATTCTCGAGGACGGTAGCACGACATCGCGCCGGCTCGGCATCGGCGAGATCACCATAGCCCCGCACGTCAGCGGACCACCCCAGCATCGCCATGCCGAGCACGACGAGGGGTTCTACGTGGTCTCGGGCACGGCCCGCTTCACCGTCGGGGACCGGATCTACGACGCCCGGGCAGGCACGCTGGTCATGGTCCCGCCCGGCGCGCCGCACACGTTCGCGAACGTCACCGACGAGCCGACAGTCCTGCTCAACACGTTCACCCCGGACCTGTACGTGCAGTACTTCCGCGACCTGCACGCCATGATCGCCGCAGTCCAGCCGTTGACTCCGGCCGACATGGTCGCGGTAATGGCGCGGTACGCCACCGTCCCCGCCACCGGGTACGCGGCGTCTTAACCGGCGTCCGGTCCCGCCCAGACGAGAGGAGAACAGGCATGCCCATGCTGACGATCGAGCTCGACGGTATCGGCGCGACGCCGGTCAACTACACCGAGCGCGGCGCCGGCCGGACGTTCCTGCTGCTGCACGGGGGTGCCGGGCCGCAATCGGTGACCGGCTTCGCCGATACGCTGGCCGTAGCCGCGCCCGGCCACGTCATCGTGCCCGCTCATCCGGGCTTCGACGGCACGCCGCGACCCAGCGGCCTCGCCGATATCCGCGCACTGGCCGCGCTGTACACCGGCCTGCTCGACGAGCTAGATCTGGCAGGCGTCACCGTCGTCGGGAACTCGATGGGCGGCTGGATCGCTGCGGAGATGGCCATAGCAGGATCGGCGCGGATGGCCGACGTCATTCTCGTCGATGCCGTCGGCATCCTGGTGCCCGGCCACCCGGTCGCGGACTTCTTCGCCCTGACGCTCGATCAGGTCGCCGACCTGAGCTACCACGATCCGGGCCGGTTCCGGATCGACCCCGCGTCGATGAGCACCGAGCAGCGAGCCGTCATGGCCGGCAATCGTGCGGCACTTGCGGCCTACGCCGGCACCGGCATGCTCGATGCCAGCCTCGGTGGTCGGCTTGCCCAGGTACAGGTGCCGGCGCTCGTGGTGTGGGGCGATAGCGACCGGATCGTCGACCCTGGCTACGGGCTCGCGTTCGCGGCGGCCATCCCTGGGGCGCACTTCCGTCTCCTCGCGGCGACCGGCCACGTGCCACAGCTGGAGAGCCCGGCCGAGCTGCTGGCAACCGTGCTGGACTTCACCTGCTCGCGGTCGGCGGCTGACTGATGGCAGAGTCGAGACCGCCTCGCTGACGCTAGGCGTCCAGGCCGAGCGTGAAGGTGGGCTTCGGGGTTGTCTCGGGCAGCCGGTGCTCGGCTGCGAGCCTGCGGATCGCGGTGCCGGTCGCGAGGAACTCCGTCGCGTGCTCGCCCCAGACGTGGTTGTGCACAGCGACGGTGACGCCGACGATGCCAGACGCCTTGGCCTCGTCGGCCTCGGCCTGCATCCGGGACAGCGCAAGCTCGCGTGCCTCGTAGACGCCCTGCGTGAACTGCGGCATCTCCTGGTTCTGACCGGTCTGCCGGAGCGACTGCATGACCGACTGGTGCGCGATGTGATACACGCAGGTGCCCAGCACGAACGCCACCGGGACTGCGCCGGCCGCCAGCAGCCGGAAGAAGTCCTGCGCGGACAGGTCCGAGGTGAACGCGCGGCCGCTTGGCGCCTTGTGCGCGCCCGTGCCGGCGAGAGCGCGCACCGCGGTCCCGGTCGCGACGAACTCGAGCACGCCCTGGCCCCACGCGTACATCTGCATCTTCAGGTTCACGCCCACGATTCCGTCGGCGCCAAGGTGGTCGGCTTCCGCTTGCATCCTGGCCATCGCCAGCTCCCTGGCGTTGTACATGGCCTGCGTGAGTACCTGCAGCTCCTGGTTCTGCGACCAGCGGCCTATCTGGATTCCCACGTGGTAGATCGACGACCCGACGACGAAGCCGAGTGGCTCGAATCCCGCCTCACCGAGCAGGACGTACTCAGAAACGGACAGGTCGGAGGTGAAGATGCCGCCCTCCGCCGCGCCGGCGGTCTCGGCCAGCCTGGTGTCGGCGGCCTGCGGCTCCCAGATCTGCGCACTCGCGCTGGACTGGCCGGAAAACAGCGGCATGGTGTCCTCCTTGTGCGGATGTCTACCCTAC
>JASHSZ010000036.1 GCA_030040815.1 Streptosporangiaceae bacterium | reverse complement strand
GCACGAGGACTACCGGCGCGAGGTGATCGACAAGCAGATCCGCCTCATGCACGACCGGGATATCTGGGTGCCGCCAGGCTCTTAGCCTGGTCGGCTAGCTTCGAGACCGGTACTGCGTCATGGCCGTCACGCTCAGCAGCACGATGGCGGCAGCCTCGATGATCAGTACCGTGTAGGCCAGGCCCGAGCTGAAGGTCAGATGGAAGCCGAACAAGCCAACCGTCCTGACCAGAATGAAGCCGACGATGGTGCCGGCCATGAGCAGAGCGGCTGCGAGCACGACAACCAGGTGCCTGGTTGCCAGCAGCAGGACCGCCGCCACCAGCGCCAGTGCTACCTGGACGAGGAACAGCACGTCGAGAACCTTGACGTGCTGGTAGGCGATGTCCCAGAGGTGCAGGTGGATGAGGCCGGAAACCACCAGCAGCCCGGCGTCGGCGAGATAGAGCAGCCAGCGCAGGCCGATGTTCCGACCGGCAGTTAGCGTCCACTGACGGCTTCTGGCAGTCGTCACGGCATCTCCGTCCTGCTAGCAGTGAAGGGCTCGGTGAGCTGATGGAGCATGACGCGGGCGAAGCTGGGTCGTGCGTCAGCCTGCTCGACCGGCACTGGGCGCCCGGCGAGACCGGTGACACTGGCCACCCGCGAGCGGTTCCGGTCGGGATACACGGCCCGACGCGCGAGCATGTCCCAGAACGGGAACACCGTGCCGAGGTTGATGTCGAGCCGGCCGGTGGCGGAGTGGTGAATCCGGTGATAGGCAGGGCTGATCAGCACACGACCGGCCGGGCCGTAGGTCCAGCGGACGTTGGCGTGCGGGAGTGCGCCAAGGCACGCGTACACCGTGAGCACAGCCGTCGGGGTCACCGCGTCGGACTCGACCGCCAGAATCGGGATCGCCGAGAGCAGGAAGCTGACGTGCACCAGCGGATGCGCCCGATAGGTCGTGAGGATGCTCAGCTCCTCCTGTGAGTGGTGCACGGCGTGCAGCCGCCAGAGGGCGCCGACGCGGTGATTGCCGAAGTGCGCGAGCCAGTCGCACGCATCGATGGCCAGCAAGGCGAAGGCGATGAAGCACCATGACGGTACGCCGGGCAGGCGCGGCAGCACCAGCCACGGCTGCAGCCGGGCCAGCAGGCCGGCGAACCCGGACCCGAGCAACACGATCAGCGGGACAACCAGCGCGGCGTAGAAGATCAGGTAGCCGACGTCCAGGACATGCCCGCGAGCCAGCAGCGGTCGCTGCTGGGCCGGCCAGATCTGCTCGATCACCACGACGACCGCGACGAACGCGAGCACCGCAGGGCCGGCGAGCTCATA
Source organism: Streptosporangiaceae bacterium (assembly GCA_030040815.1). The sequence goes on along the minus strand of JASHSZ010000036.1, from coordinate 2,244 downwards.
GCGGCCTGCGCTGATGGACCGCGCCACGCCGGACTGCGCCAGCGCCAGCCAGCCGCGCCAGCTTAGCCAGCCGGCCAGCCCGGTGATCGCGATCGTCGGCAGGTACAGGCGGGCAGCGGAACGCGATACGGGCAGCGTGGTCGCGGACATGCTCCGCTAACCGGTCGCCAGGCTTGCGTGGTTCAGCGAGCGTGGCTGCGCGGCCCGCCGCTGGTGTCAGGTGGTCAGGGGCGCAGTTCGTGCACCAGCGACAACACATCCGCCACGGCGGAGCTCAGCACTCTGAGCCTGGACAGCGAGATGAGCCGGTCCGCCAGCGGTACCGTGCGATCGATGAGCTGGTAGGTCCTCGCGCAGGCGGGCGAGGTGTCGTGCACCCAGTACAGGATGACGCCAAGGGAGTACAGCCAGAGCAACTCGGGCAGTTGGGCGCGCAGGTCGCGGTTCACCCGCAAGGTGGAGCCCTCAACGACCTCGCGGTACAGCGCGGTGGCGGCCTCGCGGACCGGGCTCGACTGCGGACTGAACGGGCTGAGCGGGTTGCTCGGCTCGGCCGCGTGCTTGAAGAACTTCGCCGCGAACTCGTGGTAGGGCCCTAGCACATCGATCATCGCGCGCAGCGTGCCGCACAGCCGGGCCGCGAAGTCGGTCTCGGCCGCGAGCACCGCGCGGCACGCGGCGGTGTGGTCGGCCTGACTGCGCGCGTAGAACTCCCGGATCAGCTCTTCCTTGGAGCCGAAGTAGTAGTACGCGTTCCCGGTTGATACGCCGGCCTCGGCCGCGACCGCTCGCATGGTGGTCGCGTCGTAACCGTTCTCGCGGAACAGCCGGAGCGCCGCTGTGACGATGGCAGACCTGGTCTGCTCGGCACGCGGCGTGAGCGCGTGCTCGGTCACGCCGCCCGCGCGCCCGCGCCCGTTCGCGGGGCTGCCCACGGTGGCGCCGAACCCGACTGGCTGGTCGGCGGCCGCTGGCGGCGACGGAGCCGCGCGAAGACGACCAGGCTGGCCAGGTGGAGGAAGCCGAGCACGAGCAGTTCCTCGCCGAGCTTGACGGACAGCACGCCGACGGCTTGCCGGGCGGTCGTGACGTGACCGGACGCGCCGAGCGTGAGCGCCACGTAGCCGAAGTTCAGCAGGTAAAGCGTCACGACGAGGAGCCGGCTGAGTGCCTCGGCCTGCCGCTCATCGCCGAGCAGCCCGGTCATCACGACGCGGCCGCTGCGCCTGAGCGCTGCGCCGACCGCGATGGTCACGCCGGTGCAGCCAGCGAGGTAGCCAAGGTAGAGCACGATGACCATGGCGGCCACCTCCGGGATCTGAGCATTTGAACATGTTCAATATCTCTCGCTGGCAAGCCCGTTGTCCATAGCTGACGCGCAACTTTTTGAACTCGTTCAATTGCACCGGCCGCACCATCCTCAGGCTGGCTCGAGTCAGCGGGCATCCGGGGCGGCAGAACTGGTGACCTTGGTCCGTGCCGCTCGGGACCAATGGCCGCCCCAACCGCTCCGCGCAGGCCTACCGTGAAAGTTGCTCAGGCGACAGTGGACCAGGAGAAATCCAAGGGAAACTGGAACCGGGCAACGGCCGAAGGGAACGACTGGAGAGCGTCGGACGAAGGGAAACCTGAGGAAGGCGAGCGAAGGGAAAGAACCCGTGGGCAAACGGGAAACCGGAGGAAAGCCCGCGCGGTGACCCGGAGGACGTAAGGTGAGGCCCCAAACCACCCGGCGAAAGCCGGGCGATTTGGGGCCACGCGCGTTGGGGCCACGCGCGCTTGCGACGCATCCGTGCAGCCATTAGCGGCAGCTCGCCGACCAGTTGCGCGCCGAGGACCCGGTTACACGTTAGCGGCAGGTCCACCCGTCTCGGCCGCGCCTGGGTGGCCACGCACCGGATCGGCGGCTAGCGCCCGGCGAGCAGCAGTGTCAGTGCAGCCGGGATGTCCGCCAGCGAGCGGACCGGCCGGCTGGTCCCGCCGCCCAGCCTGGCCAGCCGGTCCGCCGTGAGCACCGAGGCCGGGTCCGGCTCGCGCCCGGCGGGCATGGGGCAGAGCACGTCGAGTCGGTCGATGCCGGCGAGCGCGGCCACGGGATCCCCTCCTGTCGTGCTGATGCAGTCCGACAGCAGCACAACGCTCCGGTCGCCGGACGCGGCTGCGGCGAGGCCGGCCGCGGCCGCACGCAGCGCGGCGGCGAGGTCGGTGAGCCCGTGCCCGCGCAGGCCGAGCAGCCGCCCGACG
>JASHSZ010000272.1 GCA_030040815.1 Streptosporangiaceae bacterium | reverse complement strand
ATACCGGGGAACAGGTCGCCGATGGTGGACAGCAGCACGCTGGTCTCGCCGAGTGACGGGAGCACCTGGCCGATGTAGCGCAGGAACGTGGCGTTCGGCCCGACGACCAGGACGCCGCGCTTCTCCAGCTGGCGGCGGTAGGTGTACAGCAGGTACGCCGCGCGGTGCAGGGCTACGGCCGTCTTGCCGGTACCCGGCCCGCCCTGCACAACCAGCGCGCCACCCATCGGAGCTCTGATGATCACGTCCTGCTCAGCCTGGATCGTCTCGACGATGTCGGACATGGTGCCAGTGCGGCTCGCATTCATGGCCGCGAGCAGCGCCGACTCGCCGGTCAGACCCTCGTGCCTGGACGGGTCGGCGACGGCGAGGTCAAGTACCTCGTCGTCCAGGCTGACCACCGTGCGGCCACGGGTCTTGATGTGCCTGCGCACCCGGACGTCTCCGGGCGACGTCGCGGTCGCGAGGTAGAACGGGCGCGCCGCGTCGGCCCGCCAGTCCATGAGCAGCTGCTGGTAGTCGTCGGTGTCGGAGTGGATGCCGAGCCGGCCGATGTACCGAAGCTCGCAGCTGGCGAACTCGAGCCGCCCGAAGCACAGCCCGTTTTCAGCCGCGTCGAGCTGGGCGAGCTGCTGGCGGTACAGGGCGCTGAAGGACTCCCGTTCCACCCTGGCCTGGTGCGTCCCACCGGTCTGGCGCAGCACGCCGGCCATCCGGTGGCTGGCGCGCTCCCTCAGGTCATCAAGCCGGGTATAGAGCAACGAAATGTAGGCCTGCTCGCGATCCAGTTCCGCGTTTGACAAACGTGCTCCCATTTGTTATTCTTATTACGCAGAATATAGTTGTAATCCATTTCCGCGGTTCGAGCGCTACAAGAGCGTAGCGCTTATTTTTATTTCCGCCAGCGGCAATTTTCACTCCGGAACATCAGCTGCCCGCGGCGGTCGACGCTCGCCTCCCGCGCCCGGTCAGCCCAGCCTGGCGTCACTACCGCGCGGGCCGAGCGCAGCCTGATCGGCGGGCAGGCCGGGCTCCCAGTCGAACACGACGGAGTCGTCTTCCGGGCCGATGAGCACCTCTGCTCCGGGCGCCGCACCGGCTTCGGCTAGTGCATCCTCGATGCCGAGCCGCGCGAGCCGATCGGCGAGGTAACCGACCGCCTCGTCGTTGGAGAAGTCAGTCTGCAGAATCCAGCGGCGCGGCTTATCCCCGACGACCCGGAAACTGTTGTCCCCGAGCGACACCAGCTCGAAGTCAGGGCCAGCCACGGGCTGGGGACGAAGCACCAGTCTGGTCGGCTCCGGTGGCGGTGCCGCCCGCCGCGCCGCATCGACCACCGACGCGATGCTGAATGCCAGGTCACGTACGCCCTCGGTCGTTGCGGCCGACACCCGATGCACCGTCAGGCCGCGCGCCTCCAGTTCCGGCTCGACCAGGTCGGCCAGCTCTCGGGCGGCCGGCACGTCAATCTTGTTGAGAGCCACGATCCGCGGCCGGTCCCCGAGGTGCGCGCCGGTCTGCGTCTCGTAGGCGGCCAACTCGGTCTCGAGCGCGTCCAGGTCGCTGATCGGGTCGCGACCGGGCTCCTCGGTCGCGCAGTCGAGTACGTGCACGAACACCCGGCAGCGCTCGATGTGCCGGAGGAAGTCCAGGCCCAGGCCTTTGCCGGCGCTCGCGCCGGGAATGAGCCCAGGCACGTCGGCGACCACGAACTGGACGTCACCCGCCTCGACCACGCCGAGATTCGGGATAAGCGTCGTGAACGGATAGCTGGCGATCTTGGGTCTGGCCGCGGACATGGCCGCGATCAGCGACGACTTGCCCGCGTTCGGGAAGCCGATCAGGCCCGCGTCGGCGACCGTCTTGAGCTCGAGGACCAGTTGGAGCTCAACACCCGGCTCACCCCGCAGGGCGAAGCCAGGGGCCTTGCGCCGCGGCGACGCCAGCGCGGCGTTCCCCAGCCCGCCGCGCCCACCCGCGGCAGCCACGTACCTGGTGCCAGCGCCGGTCAGGTCTGCCAGCTGCGATCCGGCCGCGGTCTTGATCACGGTGCCGTCCGGCACCCGGAGCACGAGGTCGGCGCCTTCGGCGCCGTTCCGGTGCGACCCCGACCCCGCCTTGCCGTTGTCAGCTCGGCGCACCGGTCTGCGGTGGAAATCGAGCAGCGTCGTGGCTCCCGGGTCTACCTCGAAAATGACGTCGCCGCCGCGCCCGCCATTGCCGCCATCCGGCCCGCCGAGCGGCTTGTACTTCTCCCGGTGCACCGACGCGCAGCCGTGGCCGCCGTGACCCCCCCGCACCTGCACCTGGGCCTGGTCAGCAAACTCCGCCACGGCCTCCCCCCGGGCTCCAGCCCTCTGGCGTGGCTGGAGCGTCAGCCAGCGTCCGCCGGCTCGGTCGGCAACACGCTCACGGCGCGGCGACCGCGCCGCATCCCGAACTGGACCCGGCCGCCAACCAGCGCGAACAGGGTGTCATCGCCGCCACGGCCAACGCCGACGCCGGGGTGGAAGTGGGTGCCGTGCTGGCGCACGATGATCTCGCCCGCGCCGACGAGCTGGCCGCCGAACCTCTTCACGCCAAGGCGCTGCGCGTTCGAGTCGCGGCCGTTCCGGCTGGACGATGCGCCTTTCTTGTGAGCCATTAGCCTGAGCCCTTCGCCGCCGACCTGGCGCGCGCCTTCGGCGCCCCGATGCCGGTCACTCGCACCTGCGTGTACTTCTGCCGGTGGCCCAGACGGCGCCGATACCGGGTCTTGTTCTTGTAATGGATCATGTTGATCTTGGGTCCGGAAGCAGGACCCACGATCTCGGCGGTGACCTGATACGAGCTCAGCTGGGCCGGATCGATGATCACCTTGCTGCCGTCGACGACCAGCACGACGGGGAGCGTCACGCTGGTCCCGACCTCACCGGACAGCTTGTCGACGGTCAGCACGTCGTCTACCGACGCCCGCTCCTGCCTGCCGCCGCAGCGCACGATCGCGTACACCGAGAGCCTCTCCTCTTAATGCCAGCCCGCAGCGGGTCGCCGACGGCAACGGGTCCTTCCCTGATCGGCACCGCGGCTGCACCGGGCTTGCCAACGGGTGCGCACTCGGTGCGCGGCTAGAGCAAACTCGCGCAGCCACCCACTTTGTCACATGCGCCAGCCAGAAAGCCTATCAGACGTGCACGCGGTCCCGTCCGCCACGAGCGTCGGCCGCTGCGGCTCAGGCGTCGGCCTGCTGTCCGTCTCCTTCGGCCGGCGCGCCAGCGGCCTCGGCCTGCGCCGCGGGCCGTCGGCTCCGGCCAGACCGGCGCCGACCGACGGCGGCGCCGTCCCCAGCGCGTGCCATCGAACCTGCGGGCTCGCTTGCGGTCTGGTCCGACTCACCATTGGGCGGCGTAGCCTCGGCAGGCTGGCCCATGGGGCCGCCCATCTCGGTGCGCCCGGCGCCGTTCACGTCCCGCTGGCCAGCCTTGACCTGCCCCGAGTCAACCGCTTGCGCTGGCGGCGCAGGGCGGGGCGGACGCGGGACCGGTCCGCCCGCCCGGTCGGCTTCGCGGCCATGCGAGTGGTCGACCGGCTCCAGGGAGATGATCACCCCGCGCCCGTTGCAGTGCTCGCAGGGCACCGAGAACGCCTCGAGTAGGCCGGAGCCGACGCGCTTGCGCGTCATCTGCACCAGCCCGAGCGAGGTCACCTCCGCGACCTGGTGCTTCGTCCGGTCCCGGGCCAGGCACTCAAGCAGCCGGCGCAGCACGAGCTCACGGTTGCTCTCGAGCACCATGTCGATGAAGTCGATGACGATGATGCCGCCGATATCGCGCAACCGCAGCTGCCGGACGATCTCCTCGGCCGCCTCCAGGTTGTTCCTGGTGACGGTCTGCTCCAGGTTGC
>JASHSZ010000271.1 GCA_030040815.1 Streptosporangiaceae bacterium | reverse complement strand
GCCAGGTCCACGCCGTCCAGTTTGGCAGATGTGTGTCTAGAAAGCTAGACGCTCGTCCAGTGATCGAGACATAGGTCCAGTGAATTTCTCATTGAGGATGAAACCCTTGACAGCCATCGCAAAACGGTGAAATCAATGGCCTGACGAATACGCCGGAACGGCGGGGGATATTTCCCCGGGACCAGGGCGCGAAGGGGCAGCCCGGTCGACGCAGGAGTGGCCAATGATGGCAACGCCCACGACGACGTGGCGGAGACTAGCCCGCCGGCTCGGTCGGCATCGCAACCCGCTTCGCCGCCGCTCGGACGTACTCGAGGCGTGGCTACTGCCGGCGGCTGCGGTCGTATTCCTCGCCCTGTGCCCGGTCGTGGCAGGGCTGACCGGCATGTGGGTCCGCGCGGACAACGCTGCGACGCAGCGTGCGCAGCAGTCCTGGCACCCGGTGTCGGCCGTGCTGCTGCGCGCTGCACCCGGACCGGAGTTCATCGACCAGGGCGCGAACACCTGGACTGCCTGGGAGCCCGCGCGCTGGACGCTGGACGGTCGACAGCACACCGGCAGCGTCCCGGTCGCCGCAGGATCGCCGGCCGGCAGCACGCAGACCGTATGGCTGGACAGCCACGGCCGCGTGCACGTACCGCCGCTGACGGGCGCTCAGCTCGGCCAGATGGTCGGTGCCGCGATGCTGATCTCGCTCGCGGGCCTCGCGGTGGTGGTCAGCATCCTGACCGTGCTGGCTCGCTGGATGCTCAACCGGCGGCGGCTCGCGGGCTGGGAGGCTGGTTGGCTCGCGGTGGGCCCGACCTGGAGTCATCAGCTGTAGCTCCCCCGCGCGTCCAGCGGCGTCACCGCGCCGTGTCGGCGGGCGGTGGGGCCGGTATCCGATCCAGGTCGTTCTGCTCCGGCTCGCCTTGGCGGCTCGCATGACCCTCGGCGCTCACCTGAGCCATCCGCAACTGGCCCAGCACCTGGTCGATCCGCTCAGTGAGCTCGCCGGGCAGATAGGGACGCGCGTGCTCGTGCGCCACGGCGGTCATGTCTATCAGCAACCGGGCGTCTCGCCGCCCCAGCTTGAGGTTGGCGGCGTCGAGCAGAGTGAACAGCACATCCCCGACAACCTGGTCGACCGGAAGCGACCGCAACCGCTGCGCATACTCGCGGGCGTCCGGCGAGTTCCGCCCCTGCTCGTGCTCGGCGCCGTCACCCGGACCCGGAGTGCTCACGGTAGCCTCCACATCGTTCAGCGACGGGGGATCATGGTGCCTTCATCGGCACGTTAAGACGCGCCGCTGAGATTACCGGAATTGCGTCGTGGCCGGATACGAGCGGCGAGCTCGGCCGCGGGCGCTTGCCCATGGGGTCATGTGATCGACCGGGACTGACGGCTGCAACTACTGTGGCGGCTTGTGACCGAATCATGGACGGCTCCGCCGGCAGAACGCATCGATCCCTACGCAGGGCTTGTCCTCGGTGAGCGCGAGGCGCTGGAGACCTGGCTGGACTTCCATCGCGACACGCTGCTGGTCAAGTGCGCCGGCCTGACGGCCAGCCAACTGAAGGAGCGCGCGGTTCCGCCGTCCCGGCTGTCCTTGCTCGGGCTCGTGCGGCACATGACTGAGGTGGAACGCTGGTGGTTCCGCATCCACGCAGCGAATACGGACATGCCCTTCCCGTATGACCCGGATCAGACCGGCCAGGACTTCGATGCGCTCGACGAAGCGGACGCGGCTGCCAACATCGAGGCATTCAGGCAGGAAATAGAACACGCCCGTGCGGCGGTAGCCGGAAAGCAGCTCGATGACGTCGTGCCCAGCCATGGTCACCACCCGGAGCGCGTCGCGAACATCCGCTGGATCTACCTGCACATGATCGAGGAGTACGCGCGCCACAACGGCCACGCCGACCTCATCCGGGAGCGGATCGACGGCGCGACGGGGGACTAGCGCAGGCTCGGCAGCGTGCCGGTCGCCCAGGCTGCCGACGGCCGTCGTCATGCCGTTGACCCGAGTTACCTCCCTAGTGACTCGACGGCCTGCCGACGGCAACGGGAGGTTCACTTCTGCTGCCTAGCGTCCGAGGTATGGACGATGCAGGCATGCACGGATGGGGATCGACCGCTGACGGGGCGCAGGGCGGTGTGTCCCGGCGAGTCTTTCTGAGCGGGGTAGTGGTCGCGGGGGCGGCGGTAGCGCTGGCCGCCGTCACCGACAGCGCGCTCCGGCCCGCGGCGGCTCAGGCCAGCACGACGCCGCCGACCGGACCGCCGACGACCACACTGCCGCTGCCGACGACCACCGCGCCGGAACAGCTGCTGCTGACCTGGGGGCGCGACCCGGCCACCGACGTCACTGTGTCCTGGCTGGCACCTGGCTCCATACCGCAGCCGGCGCCCACGCTGAGCTACTCGACGGCGCCGATCACCGCGCTCAACCCCGGCCGGACCGTCAGCCTGCCCGTGCCGACACCGCTGGATGTGACCCAGCCATACCCGCGCGCGTCCTCGATCAGCTTCGGCGACGGACTCAACGGCCAGACCACGTACTACTACCACGTCGAACTCAGGGGCCTGACGCCCGGAACGTTGTACTACTACCAGATCAGCGACGGCGCGGCGACGCCGTCCACCGCGGGCGCGAGCTTCCAGACCGCACCCCGTGGCCGGGCCTCGTTCCGGTTCTCGAGCTTCGGCGACCTGGCGACGCCGTCGTGGGATCTCAACGCGTCGGGCAACATCTGGCACGAGTCGTGCGACAACTCGTACTACGCGGTG
>JASHSZ010000270.1 GCA_030040815.1 Streptosporangiaceae bacterium | reverse complement strand
TCCGCCCGTACCCGGGGGAAGGTCGTGCTCGCGACGGTCAAGGGCGACGTGCACGACATCGGGAAGAACATCGTCGGCGTCGTGCTCGGCTGCAACAACTACGAGGTGGTCGACCTCGGCGTGATGGTGCCGGCGGCCACGATCCTGGACGCGGCCGTCGCCGAGGGCGCCAGCGTCGTCGGTCTGTCCGGGCTGATCACGCCGTCGCTCGACCAGATGGTCGGGGTGGCTGAGGAGATGCAGCGCCGCGGCCTGAAGCTGCCGCTGCTCATCGGCGGCGCGACCACCTCCAGGCAGCACACCGCGGTCCGGATCGCTCCGGCCTACGAGCACCCGACCGTGCACGTGCTGGACGCCTCCCGAGTGGTCGGCGTCGTGTCGGACCTGCTCGACCCGGTCCGGTCCGCGGAGCTGGCCCGCGCCAACGACGCGGAGCAGGAGCGGCTGCGCGCCGAGCACGCGGGCAAGCAGCAGCGCCCGATGCTGCCGCTGTGGCAGGCGCAGGCCAACCGGGAGCGGCTCGGCTTCGACGACCTGCCGGTGCCCTCATTCACCGGGACGAAGCTGATCCAGCCGGACCTGCGCCGGCTGCGCGAGCTCATCGACTGGCAGTTCTTCTTCCTTGCCTGGGAGCTCAAGGGCAAGTACCCGGCGATCCTGGCGCAGCCTGCGGCCAGAGAGCTGTTCGACGACGCGAACGCCCTCCTCGACGAGATCATCGACGGCAGGCTGCTGCGGGCCCACGGCGTGTACGGATTCTGGCCTGCGCACTGCGACGGCGACGACATCGTCCTGGACACCGCTCCCGGAAGCGCGGCACCGCGGTTCCCCATGCTGCGCCAGCAGGTGACGCGCACCGACACCCGGCCGAACCGGTGCCTGGCCGACTTCGTCGCCCCGGCCAACGACCACGTCGGCGGGTTCGCCGTCTGCATCACCGGAGCGGACGAGCTGGCCCGCCGCTACGAAGCCGACCACGACGACTACCGCAGCATCACCGTGAAGGCACTGGCGGACCGGCTGGCCGAGGCGTGTGCCGAATACCTCCACCTGCATGCGCGCCGGGCCTGGTACGAGCCAGCCGCGGAGCCGACGCTCGAGGAGCTGCACGCGGAGCGGTTCCGCGGCATTCGCCCGGCCTTCGGGTACCCGGCCTGCCCGGATCACACGCTGAAGCGCACGCTCGTGGACCTGCTCGACGCCGCGCGCATCGGCGTCGAGCTGACCGAGTCGTACGCGATGACACCCGCCGCGAGTGTCAGCGGGCTGCTGCTCGCGCACCCGTCGGCCCGCTACTTCGCCGTCGGACGGATCGGCCGGGACCAGGTCGAGGACTACGCCGCGCGCAAGGGCGTCCCGGTCGCCGAGGCCGAGAACTGGCTGCGGCCGAACCTGTCCTACGACCCGGACTTAGCCGCCTGACTGCTGGGTGGGAGCGGGATTGCACTGGCTATAGGCAGTGGCTATAGGCAGTGCAATCCCGCTCCCATGCGCCTCGGGGACAGCTGTCGGTCAGCCTGGCGGGGCGAGCCAGTCGATGCTGACCGGGATCAGGTACCGGTCAGTTGCCGCATTCAGCACTCTGCGGGCTTCGTGGATGTGCTCGGCGTTATCGCGGAGCGTGGCGGCCGTCTCCCGCGCCGCGGTGGCGCGGCGCGCGGCTAGCCGGTACCAGCTGGCGCCGAACCACTCGAACAGCTCCGCCGGGGCGAGGCTGCCCGACGGCGGGGCCGCGAGGCCGGTCGTCCTGGCCAGCCGGTCTGGGTCGAGCCGGCCGGCCAGGGCCCGCTCGAGCGCCGCCGGGAACACCCCGGCCAGGAACAGTGCCAGGTCGCCCAGGCGCTGCCAGACTCGCGGGCGGTCCGGCTCCGGCAGGGTGTCGAGGAGGCCCGCGAGCCTGCTCAGGTCGAGATCGTTCCAGCGCCTCCGGCGCAATCCGGCCGCGGTCTGGGTGACGATGACGCCACTGGAGGACCGCGCGAACGAGGCCAGCAGCTCGGCCAGGAACAGCCGGTGCAGCGGCTCAGCCAGGTAGGCGGTGAGCTGCGGGCCGTCGAACACCGGCACGCGCAGCCGCGGCGTGGTTCGCTCCGGCACATACCCGGTGCCGCTCAGGTCCGTCGCGATCCGGTGGATCGCGGCTGCAAAGACCAGGAACGGCGAGATCAGCGTGTACCGCTGCGGCTCGCGGGCCGAGGCCAGGTTCAGCAGACCCGACGAGACAGCCGGCCGGTCCAGCACGTCGAGGAGCAGCGCGGGTGCCCGGCGCAGGGCGCGGATCCGGGTGTCAGTCTCGGCCGCGGAGATCTCGTCCGCGTGCACCAGCGCCCGCAGGTCGGCGTCGGTGAGACGGTCCAGGTACGCCGTCCCGACCCGATCGAGATCATCCATAGCGCTATTGTGCGCCAGGATCGGCGGATGGCCAGCCCGGCCGTTATCCGTCACCAGCACAGCTCGGTCAGTGAGGCGATCCGCGGACCGGCCCAGTCAGCTTCCTGGCTGCGGGCGCGACTGTGCTCCCAGTCCGGGCCGGCCAGCAGCACTGCGCGCATGCCGACCGCGCTGGCGCCGGTGAGTTCCCGGCCGCCGCCATCACCCACGTACAGGCATCGCCCCGGATCTGCCCGCAGCCGCTCCGCCACGGTGCGGAAGAGCCTCGGGTCAGGCTTGCGCCTGCATTCGACGCAGGAGAACACCGCAGCGTCGACCACGCGCGACAGCGGTAGCCGGGACCACGCGTCCGGTAGCTCAGAGGTGCAGTCCGAGAGCAGGCCGATCCGCAGGCCGTCCTCGCGCAGCCGCGCGATGACCGCCAGCGCCTCCGGCCGGAGCGCGAACATCGCCTCCTGACGCGCACGGCGGACCCTGCTCGCTTCGTCGAGTTGCTCCTCGGTGAGCGCGACGCGCAGCCGGTCAGCCAGCACCCGCATGGTCTGCAGCACGGAGCCGAACGCGCCGGTGATGCGCTCTGGAAACGACTCGTCCAGTACGGTCACCAGTGCCTCCGGCGACACGCCGAACACCGCGGCGAGAGACGCGGCGTTGCTTGCCCAGGCCTCATCCGGGCTGACGGGCGTCAGCGTGCCGTAGAAATCGAACACCACTGCGGTCATGCCGTTTGCTAGCACCGTCACTCCGCCCATTCTGAGCCAGTGGCCGGACTTCCGTAATCCCCCGACATGGACTTACCGTAAAGGTCCTAATCATGCGAGGAGGGGCGAAGCGGACATGGGCAGCCGACCGGTGCCGCCACGCAGGCCGACGGATCTGGTGACCGCCGCGATGAGCCGCAGCCTCCGGCTAGGTTCGAGGCGATACGCGATCACGATGGACCGGGCGGTCCAGGTGCCCATGCGCGACGGCACGATCCTGCTCGCCGATCACTACGCGCCGGTCACTCGCGAGCCCCGGCCGGCGGTGCTCATTCGCTGCCCCTACGGCCGGGGTCCGCAGTTCGCCGTCAGCGCCTGGCCGCTCGCCGAGCACGGCTATCACGTCCTGTTGCAGAGCACGCGAGGCACGTTCGGCTCGGGCGGGCGATTCATGCCCGCCGTGGACGAGGCCGCCGACGGGCAGGACACCGTGGCGTGGCTGCGCGGCCAGCCGTGGTTCAGCGGCAGGCTGGCGCTGGTCGGGGCGAGCTATCTGGCGTTCACGGCCTGGGCGCTGGCCGCCGACCCGCCGCCGGAGCTTACCGCGATGGCTCTCTACATCAGCCCGCACGACCTGGCCGATGCCGGATTCGGTCACGGCCCGTTCGAGCTCTACAACCTGC
>JASHSZ010000005.1 GCA_030040815.1 Streptosporangiaceae bacterium | reverse complement strand
ATCGAGCAGCGGCTGGCAGGCCTTCGCGCCGACGCGCTGCCACTGCACGTGATGACGTCGAACGGCGGGGTTGCCACGGCCGCGGAAGTCATCGGCCGGCCGATCTCGACCGTGCTGAGCGGCCCGGCGGCAGGCGCCGTCGGGGCCGCGATGATCGCCCAGAACGCCGGCATCACCTCGGTGCTGACCTGTGACGGCGGCGGCACCTCCACAGACGTGGCGGTCGTCGTCGGCGGCGAGCCCGCGCTGACGACCGAAGGCTCGATCGGGGACTACCCGTCGAAGATCCCGATGGTGGACGTCGTCACCGTCGGCGCGGGTGGCGGCTCGGTGGCGTGGGTGTCGCCCGAGGGCTCGCTCAAGGTCGGGCCGCGGTCGGCGGGCGCTGATCCGGGGCCGCTGTGTTACGGCAAGGGCGGCCGCGACGTCACGGTGACCGACGCTCACCTCGTGCTCGGCCGGATCCCGCCGCACCTGCTCGGCGGCGAGATCCCGCTGGACGCCGACGCGGCGCGGTCCGGGCTGGCCGACCTCGCGGCCAAGCTCGGCCTGGCAGAACTGGACTGCGCGGCCGGCATCTGCGAAGTCTCGGCCTGGAACCAGGCGAACGCGGTGCGCCAGATCACCGTGAAGCGCGGCCTGGACGCCCGGGATTTCACCCTGGTCACGTTCGGTGGTTCCGGTTCGCTGCTGGTCTGCCCGCTGATCGAGATCCTCGGCGTGCGCGGCGTGCTGGTGCCGTGCAACCCCGGCAACGTCTCTGCGTTCGGGCTGCTGACCGTCGACGTACGCGCCGATTACGTCCGGACCTTCGTGGTCCGGCAGTCCCGGCTGGACTATCCGGCGATGGAGGCGACCTACGCCGGGCTCGCGGCGCGGGCGCACGACGCGCTGACGGCGCAGGGCTTCGCGGCTGACAACCACCGGCTGGTCCGGAGCGCGGATCTCCGGTACTACGGGCAGGCATTCGAGGTGCGCGTGCCGGTCGGCGCGGGCGCGCTGGATCCGGCGATGGCGGCGGCGGCCGCCGCCGACTTTCACGCGGCGCATCGCGCGCTGTACGGATACGACTTCCGCGACGATCCCCGTCAGCACGTCGAGTGGGTAAACCTGCGGGTCACCGGGATCGGGCCGATTCGGCGGCCGCGGCTCGCCACGCTGGCGGCCGGGGACGGCAACCCGGCCAGGGCGGTCACCGGCCGCCGGGCAGTCGTGTTCGCACGGGCGGCCGGGCCGGTGGACGCCGCGATCTACTGGCGGCCTGCGCTGGCCGCCGGAGACGAGCTGACGGGCCCCGCCGTCATCGAGGAGTACGGCGCGACGATCCCGATCGATCCCGGCTTCGCAGCGCGGGTGGACCAGTTCGGCAACCTGCTCGTGCGGCCAAAAGGACAGCGGCCATGACCAGCCCGAGGACGCCGCCCACCCTCGTCTCCGGTCCGCGCGGGCCGGTGGACCCCGTGCTGCTTGAGATCGTCGCCGGCAGCCTGGGCGCCATCGAGAAGGAGGTCGAGACCGCGATCGGCCGTACGGCGCGGTCACCGATGATCAGGGACGCCCACGACTTCCGGGCCGGGATTCACGACCGGCTGCTGCGCAAGCTCACCGGGCGCTCCTACAGCGCGCTTGTGCATCCCATCGCGCGCGACTTCCCGCTGCCGACCATGCGGCCGGGCGACGTGTTCTTCCACAACGACGTGTACCTGTCCGAGGGCGGCATCGGCCACCTGCCGGACCTGTGCGTGACCGTGCCGGTTTTCGCTGTCGATTCGGGTCCGGCCGGGTCAGCTCCGGCCAGCGGACCGGAGGTGGTCGCGTTCGTGCAGGCCTTCGGCCACCACGACGATATCGGCGGCGCCGTTCCCGGATCGATGCCGAGCCACACCACCAGCGTCTTCTCCGAGGGACTGATGGTGCCGCCGATCAAGCTCCGGGACGCCGGCGTGCCCAACCGGGCCGCGCTCACCATCATGACCCGCAACTCGCGGATGCCCGACTCGCTCGCTGCCGACCTGGACGCCGAGTGCTCCGCCTGCCTGCAGGGCGCCCGGCGGCTCGCGGAGCTGTTCGAGCGCTACGGCCGGGCTGACGTCGAAGCCTGCTTCGACGAGATCGTGGCGAGCACAACCCGCACGTACCGCCAGGAGATCCTGGCGAAGATTCCGGCCGGAACCTGGACCTGGGAGGACTACGCCGAGCACGACGGGGTCGACCCGCCGCGGCTGCATACCCAGCGGATCACGCTGACCAGGACACCCTCCCACGATCCTGGCGGGCCCCGGCTGATCCTCGACTTCACCGGAACCGGCCCGCAGGCGAAGGGCCCGATCAATCACTGCGCGAACTACGCCGACGGCAACTTCCTCGCCAAGTGGCTCGCACCGATCCTGCGCAATCTCGCGGACACTCCGGAGCGGATGGCCGAACTGGACGTGAACGAGGGCATCGTCGAGCTGATGGAGCTGCGCTTCCCGCCGCCCGGCACGCTGCTCACCCCGGTCTTCCCCGCGCCGACGAACGCACGCACGTTCGTGATCCTGCGGCTGCTCGGCGTGTTCGCCGGCGTGCTGGCCAAGGCCGTCGGCGGCCAGATGCCAGCCGACCAGGAGACGATCCGCTACACCGGCGTCTACGGGCAGACGGCCGCGGGCGAGCCGTACCTCATGCGCGAGGTGCTCGGCGGCGGATCCGGCGGCCGGTACTACGCCGACGGCGAGGACACCATCCACGTCGTGCCCGA
>JASHSZ010000269.1 GCA_030040815.1 Streptosporangiaceae bacterium | reverse complement strand
GCCGCCGGGCGACTGGCGGCCAGACGTGTCGTCGCCTATGAGCTGCGGCGCCGACCCGACAGCCCGTTCCTCGCAACCGGTCGGCAGCTGCGTCCCGACCTGCTGGCAAACGGTGAGCCGCTGGTCCCCGCCGGGCTCTTCGAGCGGGTGGACCGGCAGCAACCTAGGCGCAGGTCGCGGACTGGGTGCTGGCGGCGGCGTTGCGGCCTAGCCTCGAGCCTGCGGTGTGTGCTAGCAGGCAACTTGGCTGATGGGTGGCCCGTTGATGCTGCTCGCGCGATAGCAGCGAGGCACCCATGGACGAGCGCGCGCCGACCATGGCCCGGAGGGTAGTCGGCGAGGTCGACGCCAGGCTTGCCACCCCGTGCGGGCCTGCGTTGCCGCCAGGAACTTGCGCTTCCTTCTGCGTCAGGAACTTGCGCTTCCTCCTGAGCGAATGTATGTTCGAAAGCAGTAAGTCTGCCTGTCTTCCCCTGGGCGGTGAGCGCGGCACCTGGCCGGTGCCTGGTCCAGCGGAGCGGCGCGATGAGCGGCATCGACAACGAGCCGGCCGAGGTCTGGGAGCGCGACGGCAGACCAGTCAGGTTCGTCTGGCGCGGCCGCGTCTACACCGTCATATTCGTCCGGGACCGGTGGCAGGTGCCAGCCGACCCGGCGGCCGGAACAATGGCCGGCCTCGAGTGCTGGCGGGTCGAGGCTACTGCGGTGCGCGCAATACCACCGGCGCTCTACGAGCTCTGCCATGACCTGGCTGCAGACCGCTGGTCGTTAACCGGGGGTTTATGAGTATTCACGGCGACCGGCGCGTCGCGCGTCTCGGGCCGACACACCGGGCTAACGTGATCTTCCGACCTGGACAGTGGTCGGAACTGGGTTGGGGGCTGGGTGCGTCAGCCGGTCATGGCTGTCAGGTGCGCACGCCGAGCAGCTGTGCTCGCTGCCTGTTCGGCGCTAGCGCTGTCCGGCTGGGCCACCAGCGCGGTGGCTGCTCCCGCGACCGCGTTGCAGGCGGTCTCGTATGCGGGCTACCGCTTCGAGGTGCCAGCATCCTGGCCGGTGATCAACCTCGCCAGCCAGCCGCAGACCTGTGTGCGTTTCGACCTGCATGCCATTTACCTGGGAACACCGGCCGTTGACGAGAGCTGCCCGGGCTGGCTGCTCGGCGCGACCGAGGCAATCCTCATCCAGCCCGCGCCGCGCAGCGTTCCACGGCAGTCGGTGGAAAACACCCTCACGAACCGGATCATCGCTAGCGCGCCACGCATCTCGATCACCGCTACTTTCGACAGCGACCCAGCGGAGATAATCAGCATCCTGGCCAGCGCTGGCCTGTCCGCCCCGAGGCTGACCGCGGCCACTCCAGCAGGACGCGGCGGGTCTGCCCGCGAGCTGACCGTCGACGCAGCGCCGGTGCGAAACGCCGCGTCCGCGGCAGGGCGAGCGCAGGACCTGCCGGCCGCAGTCGGGAGCTACGTGGGGCTCGGCTTCGACACGTGCACCGCGCCGAGCAGCAGCGTGATGCAAGCCTGGCTGCAGGATTCGCCCTACCGTGCGATCGGCATTTACATCGGTGGCGCGGACACAGCCTGCGACCAGCCGAACCTGACGGCCGCCTGGGTGCAGCAGCAGGCGGCGGCGGGCTGGCGATTCATCCCCATGTACGCGGGTCCCCAAGCCGCCTTCGGTCAGCTGACATCGCCCGCGCAGCAGGGCGTCGCGGACGCCAACGACGCCGTCGCGCAGGCTCAGAGCCTGGGATTCGGGCCGGGCACGCCGCTGTACTGCGACATGGAGGCCTACCCGTCCTCCGAGTCCGCGGCGGCCCTGCAGTTCCTCGATGCCTGGACCAGCCAGGTGCACCAGCTCGGCTACGCCGCTGGCGTGTACGCGTCCTCCGATTCCGGGGTCTCGGACCTCGGCCAGCAGTACCAGAACGGCGGTTCCTCGACCCCGGATGTCATTTTCGATGCGCTGTGGAATGGCGAGTCGGACACCAACGACAGCAACATCCGGGCGGGGGATTGGGCGGGCGGCCGCCGGGTGCATCAGTTCAGCGGGAACGCCTCGCAGTCGTTCGGCGGCGACAGCATGCTGATCGACCAGGACTATGTCGACGTCACCCTGCCCACTCAGCCCGTGCCCGTGGCCTCGGTCACGCCCCTGCCCACGCCGTCGGTGACGCAGTCGCCTGCACCCACGCCGTCGGTCACGCCGCCGCCCGCGGTCACGCCACAGCCTTCGGCTTCTGTTACGGCGGCGGCCTCAGCTTCAGCTACGCCCGCGCCGTCAGCCTCCACCACGCCCGCGCCGCCCACGGGCGCTCCCCCTTCGAGCGGGACCAGCCAGGCGTCTCCGGCCGTCGTGACGCCGGGCGGTACCACGGAGCTGTTCTATACCGACTCCGAACACCTCGTCGAGCAGTATGCGAGCACCGGCAGCGAGTGGACGCGCACGGAGCTCGCTGGAGACGCGAGCGGGGTGCCGAGCGCGGTCCAGGTCGGCTCGGACACCGTTGACGTCTTCTACCGCGGGACCGACGGCTTCCTTTGGGAGGTCACCAGCAGCGGCAGGGGCTGGCTCCCGCCGCAGCAGCTCACCCGGATGGGCCGGGTCGGCACGCCCGAAGCGGTGTCTGCGCCGGACGGTGTGATCGACGTGTTCTGGCAGGGCCTGACCGGCTTCCACCTGTGGCACGCGCAGTACATCCCCACGACCGGCTGGGCTGGTCCGCAGTATCTGGGCGGTGTTCTCGGCGGTCAGCCGTACCCCGTCGAGCAGCCGTCCGGTGCGGTGCAGGTGTTCTGGCGTGGCCTCGTGTACCGCAACTTGTGGCGCGTCGCACGCAGCACGAGCGGGACGTGGGGCAGCCCCCAGGATCTCGGCATGGGGGATCTGGGCAGCGCCCCGCAGGCGGTTGCGCTGCCAACCGGTGAGGTCGATGTGTTCTGGCGCGGGCTGGGTCAGCAGCGTGACTGGTTCACCGTGCTGCTACCCGGTGCTGCTGCCACGCCGGCCCGTCCGATCATGCCCGGCGCGGCGTCGGGCAGCGGACAGGCGTGGCCCGTGCTCGGGGCAGGGGGCGAGTGGCTGTTGTTCGAGGGCCGGTACGGTGGGCTGCGAACGCTCACCAGGACGGCAGACAGCAAGTGGTCTGGTTCACGGTGGGCCGGAATAAGCGGGCTCGCGTCGTTCCCGTTCGCGGCGGCCGGGCCTGAGTCCGGGCCGCTCGAGGTGTTCTGGCTGAGCACGACCGACCAGCTCTGGACGGCGAGTTGCACGCAGGGCACGAGCTGGAGCAAGCCCATCGAGCTCGGTCAGTGAGTCACGGCCGACCAGAAAGGCACCGCCGGTTCGCGCTCAGTGGCTAATAACGCTCGAGGTGCTGCGCCACTGGATGGTCGGCAGCATCGCCTCCGGCCGCGCCCGGTGTGCGTATCGCTTGGTGATCGACAGCAGCGACTCGATCAGGGTGTCCGACAGCAGATGCGCCCGCAGCCCGAGCTCGGCTAGGCCGGTGTACGCCACGTTGTAGTAGTGCTCCTCGAGTTCGACGCGGGGGTTGTCGAGGCGCTCGATCGTCACCGCCTCGGGGCTTGCAGCGGCGACGGTATCTGCAATCTGCAGCACCGACATGGTCTGGGTGAGCTGGTTGAACACCCGGAACTCGCCGCGGTCCGCAGGGTTCTCGCAGGCAAGCTGGATGCAGCGCACCGTGTCGCGGATGTCGATCAGGCCGCGGGTCTGACCGCCATTGCCGTAGACCGTGAGCGGC
The DNA here is from genome assembly GCA_030040815.1 of Streptosporangiaceae bacterium. Next base: position 5,562 of record JASHSZ010000269.1, on the reverse strand, counting down.
ACACCGAGGACTGCCTGCACCACGAACCGGTTGAGCACCGTGCCGAACACCGCGTCGTAGTCATACCGAGTGGCCAGGCGCTCGTCGGCGGCGGTCTCGTCGGTCTGCTGGCCGTAGACGACGCCCTGGTTCAGGTCGGTCGCCCGGATGCCCCAGATCCGGCAGGCAAACTCAATGTTGTGGTTGTCGTGCACCTTGGACAGGTGATAGAAGGAGCCCGGCCGCTTCGGGTAGAGCACGCGATCGACCCGGCCGTTGTGCTCGACATCCAGCCAGCCTTCCTCGATGTCAATGTTCGGCGTGCCGTACTCGCCCATGGTGCCGAGCTTGACCAGATGGATGTCCGGGTTGATCTCCGCGATCGCGTACAGCACGTTGAGGGTGCCCACGACGTTGTTGGTCTGGGTGTACACGGCGTGCTTGCGGTCCACCATCGAGTACGGTGCGGCGCGCTGCTCTGCGTAGTGCACGATCGCGTCGGGCGCGAAGTCAGCCACCATGCGCATCGTGAAGTCAGGGTCACATAGATCCCCGATGTAGATGCCGACCTGCCTGCCGGTGAGTGCGCGCCAGACCGCGACCCTGGTTTGCAGGGTCTCGATGGGAACAAGGCTGTCGACGCCCATCTCGTAGTCGTAGCCACGGCGGGCGAAGTTGTCGGCCACGGCGACGTCATGCCCGCCCGCAGACAGGTGCAGGGTCGTCGGCCAGCCCAGGTAGCCGTCGCCCCCGAGTACCAGGATTTTCATGCCAGCTCCGCCCTTGCTGCGCTGTACTTACAGGCCAGTGACCTATGCTGGCAGGCTGTCGGTTCGCGTCAGCGGGCCGACACTTGTCCATCCTGCCGCCGGGTCTGGTTACCGGGAAAGCCAGGTGATCGACACCTCTGTGCCGCCGTACCACTCGAATCGGAGCCGGAGGGTTTCGCCAGAAGCTCCCCAGAGACTCCCGTACTGTTTACCTGTCTGTCTCGGTAATACCTGTGTGCCGCAATCAGCTCCGCCAGTCAAGTCAGGAGTCGTATGACTTCCCTTCCGGACAAGATCGCCAGGCTTGGCCTGCGCTTGCTGCCGGCGCCGATCGCGCGTCGGCTGGAGACCGAAGCTGGCAAGCGGTTTGCCCGGTTCATTCCGGCGGCGCTCGCGGCCGTGATCACCAGTCAGGTCGTCCTCGGTCTGCTGACCGGGCCCGTCAACCTAAGCGCCGGTCTGTCTGGCGTGATCGCCTCGATGGCGGCGGCGCTGGTGAGCTACCTGCTGAGCCGCTGGGCGTGGGAGCGGAAGGGCAAGCCCGACCTGCTCAGGGAGACGCTGCCGTTCTGGGTGGTCTCCCTGGCGGTGTGGGGCATCTTGGGCCTGACCTCGCACTACGCCAGCGTTTGGGCGCACTCGATGGGCTACACGCACCTCATGAAGCACCTCGTGGTCCAGGGTGCCTACTTTCTGATGAACTGCATCACGTTCGTCGCGCGGTTCCTGATCTTCCACTACGTGCTGTTCGCCGGCCGGGATGGGGGCGAGCCCCAGCCTGTTCCGGAGGAACTGCCGACCGCCGGCGCCATGTCGGCTGGCGGCGACACCGGCCCGGTGACCGTGCTCAGCGGCGACGGCAGGCCGTCCGGCTCCGGGCCGCGTGGTCCTGCCGTGCCCGGCTGACTCCGTTCCTGGCAATTGAGCGGCGCACGGCGTAGGAGGTTTGGCGCGTGAGTTGGCCCGATGCTGAGCCAGCGGTCATGAGTCCGGGCACCGAGGAGTCCTACCGGATCCTGAGATCCCGCATCGATCTTTCTCGGTTGCCCAAGTTCAGCCGTGACGTTGTCGAGCGCGTCATCCACGCAACCGCCGACTTCGACTACTGCACAGACCTGGTCTGCGAAGAGGAGTGGCTCGCCGAAGGCGTCGCGGCGCTCGCGGCCGGCGCCCCGGTAGTCGCCGACTCGGCCATGGTTGCGGCCGGGATCACCGGCAGCCCAGTGGTGTGCAAGATCAACGAGCCGCTGACCCAGCGCCTGGCCAGAACTGCGGTGATCACGAGGTCCGCGGCCGCTGTCCGGCTCGCGTTCGGCGAGGTTGGCCCTGGCGCGGTATGGGTCGTCGGGGGCGGAGCGGCCGCTCTGGCCGAGATTCTCAGCAGGCGGGTCGAGCCAGGCTTCGTGGTCGGCTTCCCGGTGGGCCTCGTCGGCACCGCGGAGGCTAAGGACGCGTTGCGGGCTAGTCGGCTGCCTTCGGTGAGTAACGTGTCCGAGAAGGGCGGCTCGGCGGTGGCCGTCGCGGCTTTCAGCGCGCTGCTGCGGCACGCGCTGGCGGTGACCGGCTCGCATGCTGGCTGGGGCGGCGAAGCGCCCGCTGACCTGGCAGACGATGACGGCGCGAGCTTCTAGCCAGGACGGAGGCCGGATTGACGCCTGACGACCACGCCGACCCGCCGGTTCCGGCGGATGCCGGCCCGGCCGCGGCGTACCCGGCGTCGTCACCGCAAGCGTCTGCGGCTGGCCAGCCTGCCGGGGATCCGGGGCTGACTCCGGACCGGCATGCCTTCCCGCTGAGCCAGCGGGAGGCCGTCTACCGCGTCCTTCGCGAGCGCCGGGACGTTCGCCGGAACTTCCGGCCGGACCCGGTGCCTGCGGAGGTGCTGGAACGAGTGCTGGCCGCCGCGCACCTTGCTCCCTCGGTGGGGTTCTCCCAGCCGTGGGACTTCATCGTGATCACCGACCCGGACCGGCGGGCCAGGATCCGCGGGTTGGCGGAGCGCTCCCGGCGCGAGTTCGCCGCATCGCTGCCGGGCGCCAGGGCGCGCGCGTTCAACCGGCTGAAGACCGAGGCCATCCTCGAGGCGCCGGTCAACATCGTGGTCACCTGCGACCCGACTAGAGGCGGGCGGCACACCCTTGGCCGGCACGCCCAGCCGCAGACCGCCGCGTACTCCAGCGTCCTCGCGGTGGCCAGCCTCTGGCTGGCCGCGCGGGCCGAGGGCCTCGGCGTCGGCTGGGTCAGCTTTTTCGATGAGCGCGAGCTAGCCGCGGAACTTCAGCTCCCGCCGCACTTGCAGGTCTCGGCCTACCTGTGCGTGGGCTACGTGACTGGTTTCCCGCCGGAGCCCGAGCTGGCGCTGAGCCGATGGGCCAGCCGTCGGCCCCTCGGCTGGGCTGTCCACGCCGAGGAGTACGGCCGGCGCGGCCTTCCCGGCCAGCCGTCCGTGAGCGTGCTCGACGAAGTGCTCGCCGAGATCCGGCCGCTCGACGCCACGGCCCAGGACGCCGCCCGGCAACGGCAGGCACGCCTGACGAAGCCAGCGGGCTCGCTAGGCGTGCTGGAGGACGTGTCTGTGCAGCTCTGCGGGCTGGCCGGCAGTTGCCCGCCGCCCATGCCCGAGCCGGCAGCTGTGGCGATCTTCGCTGCTGACCACGGCGTGCACGCCCAGGGAGTGACACCCTGGCCGCAGGAGGTCACTGGCCAGATGGTCGCCAACTTCCTCGCGGGCGGCGCGGTGGTCAACGCGTTCGCCGCACAGGCAGGCGCCGAGGTCGTTGTCGTGGACGTGGGGGTGGCCGGGGACTTCGACCAGGTGCCCGGTCTGCTGCCACGCAAGATTGCGAGCGGAACGGCCGACTTCACTGTCGGCCCGGCTATGACGCGTGAACAGGCCCTGGCCGCCCTCGAGGCGGGCATCGAGGTCGCCCGTGACCTTGTGGCGGCCGGTAACAAGTGCCTCCTGACCGGCGACATGGGCATCGCGAACACGACCGCATCGGCCGCGCTGATCTGTGCCTTCACCGGGGCGGATGCGGCGGCGGCGACCGGCCGGGGGACCGGGGTAGACGACGAGACGCTAGCCAGGAAGGTAGCCGTCGTCAGCCGAGCCCTGGCGCTGCACAACCCGGATCGCGCGGACCCGCTGGGCACGCTGGCCGCGCTGGGCGGTTTCGAGCACGCGGCGCTGGCTGGCTACATGCTGGCAGCGGCGGCGCTGCGAATCCCCGTCGTGCTCGACGGCGTCATTGCTGGCAGCGCCGCGCTCGCGGCGTGCGCGCTGGCTCCGGATGTGATCGGATGCCTCGTTGCCGGGCATCGGTCGGTCGAGCCGGGCCATAGCATCAGCCTGGCCCACCTCGGCCTGCGGCCGCTAGTTGATCTTGATTTGCGGCTCGGCGAGGGAACGGGCGCGCTCCTCGCGCTGCCCATCGTGCAGAGCGCGGCCAGGGTCATCAGGGACGTGGCCACCTTCGACTCGGCGGGGGTCACGGAGAAGTAACGTGCTCGCCGTCGGCGGGCGTCGGGGCGGCTGGGCGCCGCCTCGTGGCGGGCGGCCAGGGCCAGTCTTCGGTCCTTGTTGGCGCAATAGCCTCGGTAATCTGGCTGGCGGCGCACAATTACCTCAACGCCGGATAGCGTCGGCCGAAGATTGACAAGGTGACCCTTGGATCTGAAAGTCACGGTGGCGTGGCACCACCGGCCCGGTGAGAGTCGGGCGGCAATCGGCGTGACTCGGCGCGACCATGCCACGTCGTCGTGTAATGAAGAGCTATGCACGATTTGCGGGACTGATCTGCGATGTGGGATTCGGCTGGGGCAGGAGACCCGGAAGCATGACCGAGGGACAGGACGCGGCCACGGCCCCGCTGCCGTGGCCCGACGGCGTGCCGGCTGCGACTGACCCGGCACAGGCCGGTGCTGGCCGCGGTCGGCCCGCCGGGGTGGCGGCCATGCCGCCGAACGCGGGTGCGGAAGCGAGCCGTCGGCGTTCCGCCCTGGATAACCGGGGAACTGGCTGGCCCGGGCCCGCGCCCGATCGGCCCGCCGTGGCCGACTGGAGTTCGCCCGGCTGGCCACAGGTCGCGCCGCGTGACGAGTCCGGTGTCGCGACCGGGCCAGCCCGCTCGTGGTCGGCGGTGGCGGGCGAGGCGGGCGTCGGTGCAGTTGACGCCGTTCCCCCCAAAGACGCCGATGAGGACGAACCGTTCGCTCGGGTGGACGCCCGGAAGCTGGAAACCGCCCTGCTTGACCTGCGGCACCCGATCGTGACCGTGCCGCTGATGCTGGCAGCACCCGGCGTGGCCGAGGCGCGGGCCGAGCGCGTGAAGCTGCTGAGCCAGATCGACGATTACCTGCTCCCCCGGCTGCGGCAGTCGGGCGCGCCGATCCTGGTCGCGCTGGTCGGGTCGACGGGAGCCGGCAAGTCCACGCTCATGAACACGGTGGTCGGCAAGCAGGTTAGCGCCACCGGGATCAGGCGGCCGACGACGAACAGCCCGGTGCTCGCGTGTCACCCCGATGACATGCGCTGGTTCGCCGAGAACGTGTTCCTGCCGACGCTGCCGCGGGTGCGCCAGCAGGGGCTGGCCATGCCTGGCCGGGACGGCCTCCTGGTGCTCGCGGCCAGCGAGGGCATGCCGCAGGGCGTCGCAGTCCTTGACACGCCCGACATCGACTCGGTGGTCCAGGCGCACCAGGACTTTGCTCACCAGTTCCTTGACGCGTCGGACCTGTGGCTTTTCGTGACAACCGCACGCCGGTACGCCGACGCTGCGGTCTGGGAGATGCTGAAGGACGCCCGCGATCGCGG
>JASHSZ010000268.1 GCA_030040815.1 Streptosporangiaceae bacterium | reverse complement strand
CTGATCGGGCAGGACATGCCAGTCCCCTGATCCAGGTCATACGCCCGCCGACATGAGTGCCCCGCCGTCGATCTTGATGAGGTCCCCGGTGAGGAACGCAGTGGGCCCGCTGGCCAGGAAGCTGATAAGTTTCCCAAGGTCGTCGGCGGTTTGTAGCCTTCCGACCGGGACCAGCTCTTCCAGTTCCTTCTTCTTCTCCGGCTGGTTCCACAGCTTAGGCGGGTAATACTCCTTGCTCTCCAGGAAGTCTGGAGCGACGCAGTTCACCTGAACCCCTGCGGCGCCAAGATCACGCGCCGCCCCAAGCGCCAGGCAGGGGTAGGCGGCCCGCATCGCGGAGTAGTACACCGACCCGTGCTGCGGCCGGTCCCACGTCGCTGAGGTGAAGAAGATAATCACGCCCCGTGACTGCTGGCGCATTGCCCGGGCCGCGAAATTGAGCAGCTTGAACGGCTCGGTGATGACTTCGCGCGCGGCGTCGTCGAGCCATTTGTCGAGGGCTTCGGTGTTGTCATCGTCGGTGGCATGGGCCTCTCCGCGAGGTGCCGGGTTCTCGACCAGAATGTCGAGCCGCCCCTCTGTCTTGAGGACCTCATTTGCCACGGGCAGGCGGTCCCCGGCGAGAGGGATGACGCCGCCGTGGGCGGACGCGAACGCGTCTCGCTGGGAGTTGTCCGAGAAGGAAGGGTCATGAGCGTAGATCTGGCAATTCAGCTGGTTCAGGCCGACGATGGCCGCCGGGCCCGCGAACTGAGACCCATTGGTGACGAGTGCGACCAATTTCTCGGTGCTGGAGCCGGCCGACGCGGGCATGCTGGTCATGGCAATCCTTTCGTACGGTTGGCTGGCCTTCCTCGTTGCAGTGCCCGACATTGTCGATGTCCCGGCACTGGACGATAACGTCGTGAACGAGCGGCAAAACCTCCGCAATAGCGAAGGCCTCACGTATCCCGATATTCTTGGGCCGTCACAGCACGTACTGGATTACCCTCCTTGGCGTTCCCGATGCGGCAGTTCCTAACCCCCCGGTGATTTTGCTCGTTGCTAACCCTTGCTGAGCCACATCACCTGGTCAGGCACGCCAGGCCGCCTGCAGTCAGGTACTGCTAGTGGTAGAGCCGTACCTACCAGACCTCTCGACCTGGGTCGAGTCGCCAGCTGCCGGCGACCGGACCGTGGCGGCGTCGTCCGTGCGGCTGGCTCATGGTTTTTGATCTATCACAGCGGGTAGTCAAACGCCACGGCGAGCCGCGTTGACGCAATCGCTCGCTCCGCGGGCAGTACCGCGTCGTAACCGAGGGACGTACTGCCTTCAAGGACCACAAAGAACAGGTCAACCTCGTGCGTATGCAGCGGCGGGTGCCCGCCATTACCGAGAAAACCGGCGAGCACCGTCGCGCTCTCCGGGCTCGCCGCCATGACGACCTGGTAGCCGGGGTAGCCCGCATCGACAGCGTCGGCGGCCGATATCCGTCGTACGCAGGACATGTGACCGTTTCCCTTCTGTCCTGACGCGCTCGCAGATGTCGCGGCGGCGGCGCCGCGGTGCCCGCTCGTCGCCGGCGGCGGGTCGTGGTTGTGGGTGTCACACTGCCGGGACTGCGCCCAGCGCGCGGCAGCAGACGCGGTGACCGTCGGCCCGCACCCGCGTCACTGCTCCCGCTTCACACCCTCGACCGGGCCGCTCGCGGTGACGACGCCGATCGGGCAGGACACGCCGGTGCCGTGATCGGGGCAGTAGCCGTACGGGTTCTTCGCATCGCTGAGGTACTGCTGGTGGTAATCCTCAGCGAAGTAGAACTCGCCGGCCGGGACGATCTGCGTGGTGATCTCGCCGTAGCCCGCCTCGGTCAGCCGCTTCTGGTAAGCGACCGCCGACTCCTCGGCCTGCGCCCGCTGCTCTGGGCTGTGGTAGAAGATCACTGACCGGTACTGGGTGCCCAGGTCATTGCCCTGGCGCATGCCCTGCGTCGGGTCGTGGGATTCCCAGAACAGCCGGAGCAGCTCGCCGAAGCTGACCTTCGCCGGGTCAAACACCACCCGCACGGTCTCCGCGTGCCCTGTCCGGCCGGTGCATACCTCCTCATAGGTCGGGTTCGGAGTGAATCCTCCCTCATAGCCGACGGACGTCGATACCACTCCTGGCGTCTGCCAGAACATCTTCTCGGCGCCCCAGAAGCAGCCGAGTCCGAACTCGGCCACCTGCGTCCCGGCCGGATAGGGCGGCCAGAGCGAGGTGCCGAGAACCTCGTGGCGCTCGGGCACCGGCATCGCTGTCGAACGGCCAGGCAGCGCCGTGTCCGCCGTTACCATCTGAGTCTTTCGCGTTCCGAAGATGCCCACGTAACCTCCTCGATCCGGCAAGGACAACCGGGAGGGTAACGCCGGTGTTCCCGGCTGGTCCGCTGCGCACGTGCGCGGCCGCCGACCACAGCCACCACGCTACTCGCCGCTCGCGCTCGCCTAGCCGGTGCGCTCGACCACGTATTCGCAGAGCGCCTCGAAGGCAGCCCTGGCTGGGACGTCGGGCAGCCCGAGGATTTCGGTATGTGCCAATTCGGCCCACTTCCGAGTGTCTGCCCTAGCCTGTTCCATCGCGGGGTGCGCCCGCAGCAGAGTCAGCGCCTCGGCGTGCAGGGCCGAGTCAGTGAGCTCACCCATATTCAGCAGCTTGACCAGGCGCGCGTCGGCGGGCCCGGAGGAGCGCAGCGCGTGCAGCATCGGCAGCGTCCGCACGCCCTCGCGCAAGTCGGTGCCTGGCGTCTTGCCTGACTGGGCTGACTCGCTCGCCACGTCCAGTAGATCGTCGGACAGCTGGAACGCCACGCCGAGCGCCGCGCATGCCGTCGCGATTCTGGTCACCACGTCGGCCGAGGCGCCGGAGAACAGTGCGCCGAACCGGCCGGCGGTGGCAATCAGCGACGAGGACTTTTCAGTGACGACGTACAGATAGTGCTCAACCGGGTCGGTGCCGGGCCGCGGGCCCACCGTCTCTGCGATCTGGCCGGTAACCAGCCGGGCAAACGTCTCGGCCTGGATCTTGATGGCCTCCGGCCCGAGGTCGGCGAGGATCAGCGAGGCGCGGGCGAACAGGTAATCCCCGGTCAGGATCGCGACCGCGTTGTCCCAGCGCGAGTTCGCACTCTGCCCGCCGCGCCGCGTGTCGGCCTCATCCATCACGTCGTCGTGGTAGAGCGTGGCCTGGTGCGTCAGCTCCACGGCGACCGCGGCCGGCACGAGGCGCTCGTCGTGCGGGTTGCCGAACTGGGCCGCCAGCAGCAGCAGCATCGGCCGGAACCGCTTCCCGCCAGCGTCGATGAGATGCAGGGATGCATCGCTCAGCACCTCGTGCTGGGCGCGTGCTGCGGC
>JASHSZ010000267.1 GCA_030040815.1 Streptosporangiaceae bacterium | reverse complement strand
GCGCCTGCCGGATGAACGTGGCCACGGCCACAGGCTTCGCGATGAACGCGGTGTGCGAGCCGTCAATGGTGTCGGTCGTGGCGCCCATCCGCTGCGCCATGAACCGTTTCGCGTCCGGCGAGATCGCGTTGTCGTGCTCGGAGACCAGGAACCAGGACGGCTTGCTCTTCCAGCCCGCCGCGGTGGCGCTCTCGTTGAGCGCCGCGGCCGCGAGCGGGCGCTGGGTCGCGAACATGACATCGGCCATGTCCACCGGCACGTCGGCGCAGAACGTCTCCCGGAATCCGTCCTTCTGGACGTACAGATCGGGACCGCCCGCTGCGCCGGGCGCGTCGTAGGGGGTCGGGGCGGCCGTCTTGGCCAGCAGGGGCGGCGGGAACGGCTGCTGCACGCTCGCACAGCTCTCGCCCACCTCCAGCCCGAACGCCGCGAGAAAGACCAGCCCGGTCACGTTCTCCAGGTCGGCGGACGCCTGGGTGATCACGGCGCCTCCGTAGGAATGCCCGACGAGCACGACCGGGCCGCCGATGGCCTTGACCACGTCAGCGACGACGCTGGCGTCGAAGGCGACACCGCGCAACGGGTTCGGCGGGGCGAGCACCGTGTGGCCGGCGCTCTCGAGCTCCCGGATCACTCCCGCGAACCCGGACGCGTCGGCGAAGGCACCGTGGACGAGGACGACAGTGGGACCAGGCATGGGGTTCTCCTCAGGGTTGGAGAGATGACCCCAACGACGTTACGTCACCGGACCCGAGCGAGCCGACCCGGGTGCGCCGCCCCGGGCGGGGGTTTAGTAACCGGCACGGAAGGGCCCAGGGAACGGTGGCTGCTGCTGCACGGCACGCCGCAGGTCTGGGACGACGTCGCCGGGCATCTGCGCGCTACGGACCGGTCTGGGCTGCTCTGGCGCCGGTAGCGCCACTGTTCACGGAGGGCGTGGCGTAACCGGCCATTCTGCGCGGCTCTGCAGCGGTCGAACTTGTTATCTATGGCAGCGCATACTCGGCGTTCGGTTTGCCGATGACGCAGTCGAGTGGGCGACCATCGCGACCATCAAGCTTCGCTGAGATATGCCATGCAACGATGAGTATGCGCTCGGGGCAACGCCCGCTATTCGGCAGAGTCGCAGACCCTGGGTGCATCCCGGTCATGTGCCCGAGGCCATGAAGGCGGCCAGGATGTAGTTCGGGTGGCGGTCGAGATTCTGGCGGGCGCGGTCGTATCTCATGGTGGTGCGCGGGTCGGCGTGACGCGCTGCGATCTGGACGTCGCGCAGGTCGACTCCGGCGTCTAGCATCGTGGTCACGAAGGTGTGCCGCAGCATCTGCGGGTGAGTGCGGGCGATTCGCACGCCGCTGACGCCCGCGAGATGCCGAAGGCGACGGGTGGCAGCGTGCCGATCCATCCTGGTGCCGCGGGTGTTGAGCAGGATCGGTCCGTTGTTTCGGCCGCCGACGGCGCGGTCGATAGCACGGCCGACGGCGGGCGGCAGCGGAATGAGAACGACCTTGGTGCCTTTGCCGCACACCCTGAGTACGCGGTGGCCATGTTCCTCTCCTAGGTCGGCGATGTTCGCGCTCGTGGCTTCGAAGATCCGCAAGCCGAGCAGTCCGAGCATCGCGACGATGGCGAAGTCGGACGGGTTGGCCGATTCGCGGCCGGCTGTGAGCATGGCTTCGAATTGCAGGTGAGTGAAGCCGAGGGTGGGTGACTCGGGCGGCACGGATGGCCGGCGGACATGTTCGGCGGGCGAGTGATCCAGCACGCCATCGATCACCGCGGTCCGGTAGAAGCCCGCCACGACCGAGAACCTCCTGGAGACTGTCGATGGCTTGAAGTGACGGATCTCCTGCATCCACCGGATGTACAGCTCGAGGTGGGGGCGATGCGCCGCCAGCGGATGCAGACGACGCACGGTACACCAGGACAGGAAGCAGCGCAGGTCTGACCGGGCGTGCTCGCGGGACGAACCGGTGAACCGGGTCAGATAGGCGGCGACAGCTCTGTCGAGTTGATCGGTTGGCTGCCAGGCGTCAGCGGAAACAGGGGCGAGTTCATGCTGGTTCATAACTCCGACGGTCCGCCCGCCGGGAGCCGCAGCCAATATCGCGCGACCGGCTCCAACGCGTCGGAACCGGTGCCGAAACGGCATGGTATGCAGAATCGTCGGCGCCATGCCCTACGGTCAGGGAATGGCCAAGGCTGCGCGGATACTGGCGGCGTTGGAACGCGACGGCTGGACCGAGACCCGTCGCTCAGGATCGCACCGGGTCCTGGTCAAAGGCGACCAGCAACGGGTATGGGCCTACCACGACGGCGTGGACCTGGGTGGGCCGGCCCTCGCCAGGATCGCTCGTGACTACGGGTATACCGTCGATGAGCTGCGGAAACTGTAGGATGGGATCCATGAGCTTGCTGCGCATCGAGCTATTCTTCGACGACGAAGCCGGCAACTGGCATTACCGCGTTCCGGCCTTGCACATCAACGGCGGCGGACTGCTCTCACGTCAGGACGCCGAGCAGGACTGTCTGTCCGCAATTGCGTTCGCCCTCGAGGGCAATCCCGCCGACTACGACCCCACCGCTGAAGCTCTCACCCTCGACGTGACAGTAGCTCCGGCCGCCTGATTCCCGACCTACCCGCAATAGCACGCGGGGCCGCCTCCGGCATGCCACCTGCGGCAGATCCGGATGTTGCGCGGTGCCTTCTTGACCGGATCCGTTTGGCGGTACCAACCTGAAAGCGGTGGCTAACCCCGACGGTCCGGAAAGGGCGTTGCGTGGACGAGCGGATGGTCAGCGTCGGCGGGCAGGAGATCTGTTACATCGCCAGCAAGGGCGACGGGCGCGCGGTCCTCTTCGTCCATGGCAACTCGTGCTCGGCACGGACCTGGCGCCCGTTGCTGGAGGGGTTGTTCGGCCGCCGTTTCCGGTGCCTGGCGTTCGACCTGCCTGGACACGGTCACTCCGCCTGGGCGGCGGATCATGCCCTGTACTCCATGCCGGGCTATGCCGCTGTCCTGGCTGCCTTCGCCGAATTGCTGGATGCGACCGATGCGGTTGTGGTCGGCTGGAGCATGGGCGGGAACATCGCACTTGAGGCTGCACCCGCGATGCCCTCCGTGCCTGGTTTCGTCATCTTCGGCACCCCGCTGGTCCGGTCCGCCGACCAACTCAGCCAGGCGTTGCTGCCGATACCGGCCACGGGTGTCGGGTTCAAACAGGTTGTCAGCGCGGCGGAGGCGAGGTCTCTCGCCGCGTGTTTCACCGCGCCGGGATCGACTTTGCCGCTGGATGAGTTCAC
>JASHSZ010000266.1 GCA_030040815.1 Streptosporangiaceae bacterium | reverse complement strand
CAGATGATCGACACGCTGAACCCGGAGAAGACCAAGCGCTACATGCACAACTACAACATGCCGCCGTACTCGACCGGCGAGACCGGCCGGGTTGGCTCTCCCAAGCGGCGGGAGATCGGGCACGGCGCGCTGGCCGAGCGTGCGCTCGTACCGGTGCTACCGAGCCGGGAGGATTTCCCGTACGCGATCCGGCAGGTTTCCGAGGCCATCGGGTCGAACGGCTCGACGTCAATGGGCTCGGTATGTGCGTCGACCATGTCGCTGCTGGACGCGGGCGTGCCGCTGAAGGACATGGTGGCGGGCATCGCGATGGGCCTCATCCACGAGGGCGGCGAGTACGTGACGCTGACCGACATCCTCGGGGCCGAGGACGCGTTCGGCGACATGGACTTCAAGGTGGCCGGTACCAGGGACGTCATCACGGCTCTGCAGCTGGACACCAAGCTCGACGGCATCCCGGCGAGCGTTCTCGGCGCCGCGCTCATGCAGGCTCGCGGTGCTCGGCTGACCATCCTCGGCGTCATGCGCGAGGCGATCGACCAGCCGAACGAGATGAGCGAGCTGGCGCCGCGAATCATCACGATCAAGGTTCCGGTGGACAAGATCGGCGAGGTCATCGGGCCTAAGGGCAAGATGATCAACTCGATTCAGGAGGACACCGGAGCGGACATCACCATCGAGGATGACGGCACGATCTACATCGGCGCGACCGATGGCAGCTCTGCCGAGGCGGCGAGGACGGCCATCAACGCAATCGCCAATCCGCACATCCCCGCGGTCGGCGAGCGGTTCCTCGGGACCGTGGTCAAGACCACGACGTTCGGCGCGTTCGTGTCGCTGCTGCCAGGCCGGGACGGGCTGCTGCACATCACTCAGATCCGCAAGCTGCATGGCGGCGCCCGGATCGAAAACGTTGACGACGTGATGAAGGTCGGCGACAAGATCCAGGTCGAGATCCGCGAGATTGACGACCGCGGCAAGTTGTCGCTTGTACCGGTTGAGGTCGTGGAGCGGGAAGCGGCCGGGGAAGACCTGGGCGGCGGAGGCGACGAACCCCGTTCCCGCCCTCGTTATGACCGCGGTGGCGACCGGCAGCCCGGCCGGGGCGACCGAGACCGCGGCGACCGCGGGGACCGCGGGGACCGTGGCGACCATCACCGTACCCGGCAGCGCAGCCGCGGCGGCTCTGGCGGCGGGGCGTCGGGTGGCTACGACCCCGGCAACTCCTGACGGCAGGCCTGCGGTCATGACGGCTGGCACGCAAACGCCGGCCGGCGGCGAGGCGATCGGCCGCACGGTGCTGCCGGGCGGCCTGCGGCTGGTCACCGAGAAGCTGCCGGCCGTGCGGTCCGTGGCGTTCGGGATCTGGGCGGGCGTCGGCTCGCGGGACGAGGACGTCCTGCACGCCGGCGCCACCCACTACCTCGAGCATTTGCTGTTCAAGGGCACCGCCAGCCGTAGCGCGCTGGACATCTCCGCGTCGATGGACGCGGTCGGCGGTGAACTGAACGCGTTCACCGCCAAGGAGTACACGTGCTACTACGCGCGCGTGCTCGACGAGGACCTGCCGCTCGCGATCGACGTACTGTGCGACATGGTGACCGGCTCGCTCATCGAGCCCCGGGATGTCGACGCGGAGCGCGGCGTCATCCTCGAGGAAATCGCGATGAACGAGGACGACCCGGCTGACCTTGTGCACGAGACGTTCGCGGGCCGGCTGTTCGGTGATACCCCGCTCGGCCGGCCCATTCTCGGCACGGTCGACTCCATCAACTCGATCAGCCGGGATCGGATCGCCGAGCACTACCGGGCGAGGTACACACCTGACAATCTCGTGGTCGCCGCCGCGGGCAGCCTCGACCACGAGCGCGTGGTCGAGCTGACCAGGGCCGCGTTCGGCCCGCTGCTGTCCGGCGACGTGGCACCCGTGCCGCCACGGCTGGCGGGCGGCGTTGCCAACGGTGGTTTTGCAATCGGCAGTGCGGCCAACGGCACGGGGGTCCGGCTGCTGTCGAGGCCGGTGGAGCAGGCCAACCTCGTGCTGGGCTGCGCCGGGCTCGCGCGCACCGACCCACGCCGGTTCGCACTCGGCGTGCTCAACGCCGCGCTCGGCGGCGGCATGTCGTCGCGATTGTTCCAGGAGGTCAGGGAGAAGCGAGGGCTGGCTTACTCGGTGTACAGCTTCAGCTCGCAGCACGCCGACACCGGCGAGTGGGGCGTGTACGCGGGCTGCCTGCCGGCCAAGACCGAGGAGGTCCTTGCCATCTGCCGCGAGGAGATCGCCAAGGTGATCGAGACCGGCCTGACGGACGAGGAACTCGACCGTGGCAAGGGCCAGCTGCGCGGCTCGATCGTCCTCGGCCTGGAGGATCCGTCCTCGCGGATGAGCAGGCTGGGCAAGTCCGAGCTCGTCTACCCGCGGCTGGAACCGGTCGAGGAGATCCTGGCCGAGATCGACGCGGTCACCCACGAACAGGTGGGCGACGTGGCAGCGCAGATACTGGGTCAGCGCATGGTGCTCGCCGTCGTCGGGCCGTTTGACGACGACGACGCCTTCGCCGCCGCGCTGGCGAGCTAGCCTCGGCCGCGAGGTGACGGCAGCGTTCCCGCTCCGCACGCTGGCGAGCTAGCCCGCCGTGCCTCGCCCGGCGCAGCAGTCCCGGTACCGTGCGCCGGTGCCGCACCAGCACGGCGAGCGATCCTTCGGCGGCCATCGCACCGCGTTCGGCAGCCTGGTCGCCAGCGCCCCGAAGGCGGTCATGCTCGCCGGGGCCAGCGGATCCGCGCGCGACCACTCGAGGAACTGAGCGAACTGACCGAAGTCGGCCGCGACCAGCAAGTGCGGCCGCTCGGCGCGGTCGGCGGCCGGCTCGCGGCCAGGGCTCACCGTGGCGGTCAGGGCCGCCTGCACCCGGCCGGTGTGACCGCGCCACGGACCGCCGAGGATCGTGACCAGCTCGGGCAGCTGGCGCGTCACCCGCACGTAATCAGGCTCCGGCCACCAGACGAGGCGTCCCTGAAAGCCGGCCGGCCACGGTGGGTACGAACTCAGGGTCGCGGCGGCCGTCGGGCCGGTCCGCATCCGGTCGCGCGCCGCCGCCGGGTCGTCCGGGTCGCAGCCGTCGGCCGTCATCGCGGCGCGGACCCCGGCCAGTCGTTGCCTGGCGTCTGAAAGCGTTGGGCGGATCGCTTGGTCGGCCCGGCCGAGCCGGCCTTGCCGACCAAGCGGGCTGCTGCCGGCCGCTGCGGTGAGAGCTTCCTCCAGCCAGCCGGCCGCTTGGCGCCCGTACCCAAAGATCCCCGCAACGCTGCTCATGCTCGCGAGCAGCTGCGCCCACGACAGGGTGGGGGGCTGCTGGAGCAGCTCGCGAGCCATCGAGTCCAACTCGGGGAGGTTGCCTTGCTCCGCCAGCGTCTTGGCTAGTGCATCCTGCGCGAGTCCCAGCTCGTCCGGCAACGCCTGCGCCACCGCGCTGCGCAGGATCGCCACCGCCTCGTCGAATAAGGCCGGGTCATGCTCCAGCGACAGCAGGTCGGCGGCGCGCACCCGGATCACCGTGGGATCGATGCCCTGCAGCCGGTCCGGGTTGTCCGCCGCCGCGAGCAACTCGTCCACGACGGGCCGGACCGCTTTGTCGCGCGCCGCGAACGCCGGCGCAAGCAAGAGCGTGTCGTAGTCGATCAGTTCCGGTAACGGCATGATCCTGACGATACCGATCCAGCTCGGGCCCGAACTGGCAATCTACGGTGGGACGTCTTACCGTTCGGTAATGCCATCAGCCACCGAACCTGGTCCGCTGCTCGGTCAGGGCCGGTCCGCCGACGTGTTCGCCCTCGGCGGCGACCGGGTGCTGCGCCGGTACCGTGTTCCCATCGACGCGACGGTCGAGGCGCGGCTCATGCGCTATCTCGCCGCGGCGGGCTACCCCGTGCCGGAGGTGTTCGACGCGGAAGGGCGGGACCTGGTGCTGGAGCGACTGAACGGCCCCGACATGCTGGCCGACCTCGGCCGCAGGCCGTGGCTGATTCGCCGACACGCCCGCACGCTGGCGGACCTGCACAACCGGCTGCACCGCATTGACGGGCCGCCCGGCTGGCCAGCTGCCGCGGGCCGGGACGGCACCGCGCTCGCGTCCGGCACCACGATGCTGCATCTGGACCTGCACCCGGCCAACGTCATGCTGACCAGGCGCGGTCCCGTTGTCATCGACTGGGTCGGAGCCCGGGTCGGCGCGCCGGGCGTGGACGTCGCCATGGCCTACCTGATCCTGTCGACCTCCGACAGCGACCTGATCCCGGTGTGGCTCCGCCCCGTGATCAGGTGGCTGCGCACGGCGTATCTGAATCGCTTCGTGGCCGCGGCCCAGGACAACCCGTGGCCGCACCTCGCCAGCGTGGCACGGGCGCGCATCGCCGACATCAACACCCGGCCGGCCGAGGCCGCGCGGCTGCTGCGCATCGCCGAGCGCGCCGAGGCGGCTGCGCTTGACAGCTAGCCGGCCACGCGGCGGTGGGGTGCTAGGAGGCCGGGCCGGCCAGCCAGGCACGGAGCTGCTCGCCGTGCTCGTCGAGCGCGGGCGGCGGCAGATCGTACCGCGGGCTAGTGGCCGAGAAGGTCAGCGGGTTACGAATGCCGGGAACTGCAGCCTCGCCGTGCCCCGCCAGCACGACCGGGTCGAGGCCGATGCGCTCGGCGAACGCCACGCCGCCCGCCACGCTGTTGATCGGGCCACACGGCACGCCGGCGGCGATGAGCAGGTCGAACCACTCCGCGGCCGGACGCGCCTTCAGCCGCTCGACCAGCAGCGGCCGCAGCTCGTCTCGGTTCGCCGTGCGGCCGAAGTTCGCGGCGAATCGGTCGTCGGTGGCCAGTTCCGGTGCACCGAGGACCGTGCAGAGGTTGCGGAACTGGGTGTCGTTCCCGGCCGCGATGACCAGGTCGCCATCCCCTGTCGGCAGCGGCTCGTACGGGAACAAGCTCGGGTGCGAGTTGCCCATGCGGTGCGGCACCACTCCGGCGGACACGAACGCCCCGGTCTGGTTGACCATGCCTGCGAGGGCCGCGGACATGAGGTTGACCTCGACGCGCTGGCCCGCCCCGGTGCGGTGCCGGTGCTCGAGCGCGGCCAGGACACCGATGGCCGTCTGCAAGCCTGACATCACGTCGAATACGGCGATGCCGGCCCGGTACGGCGTCCCGTCGGCGTCCCCTTGCAGGCTCATCATGCCGGACATGGCCTCGACGATCAGGTCGTAGCCGGGTAGGTGCGCGCCGCCGCCGGACCCGAATCCCGTGATCGACGCGTAGATCACGGCGGGGTTGGCCAACCGGACGCTGTCGTAGTCGAGCCTGAACTGGCGCAGCCCACCCGGCTTGAAGTTCTCGACCATGATGTCGGCGCGCCTGGCCAGCTCGGCCGCGAGCGCCAGGTCGGCCTCGTCCCTGAGGTTGAGCGCGACCGAGCGCTTGTTCCGGTTCACCGAGAGGTAATACGTAGAGATTCCGGCTCGCACCGGCGGCACCCAGTGTCGGGTGTCGTCACCGCCAGGCCCCTCGACCTTGATGACCTCGGCGCCGAGATCGCCGAGGATCTGCGTGCAGTACGGTCCGGCTAGCACCCGGGAGAAGTCGGCGACGAGCAGCCCGGCCAGCGGTCCCGGCGGCGTGGTGCTGGCGGGATCTCCGGGCGCAGGCCCAGCCGGTGGGGCAGACGCGTCGTCCATGTCTTGGCTCGCTCCCATCGGTGGATCTCGGCCAGGGTACATGAGCTGGCTCGCCAGCGTCCTCGCGAGCCCGGCCGCTGCCGCAGTCTGGCGCATCCCGCTGACCAGCATTTACTTCGGCACCCCGGGCCGACGTCGCTGAAATCGAGCCTGATCGTGGCCAGCTAGCCGCCATCGCCGGTTGACGTCACCTGCTGGCGTGCGCGTGCCGGCGTCATTCCACGGCTCGTTCCGCGTACTCCTTGAGCTGCGCCAGTTCCTCGGTCCAGCCCTGCATGTTCGCCTCGGCCGCGTTGGCCTGATCGGCGTCGCTCACGTACAGGCCAGCGAACCCGGTCTCCACGACCCGGAGCAGCGTTCCGAGCGGAACTTCGGTTAGCGTGAATTCCACCTGTGTGGCCGTTCCCTCGCCAGGCTCTACGCCGGGATCTCTGGCCCAGCGAAAGGCAAACGCGCTCGGTGGCTCCACCCGCTCAACGATGGCCTCGAACACGCCATCCCCAGTCCAGCCGAAGCGGGCCCTGCCGCCAGGCCGCCGGTCAATCGCGGCGGCGTCGCCGAACCAGCGAGCCACGTGCTCGGCCTCGGTCAGTACTGCCCACACCCGCTCCCGCGACGCGTCGATGACCACCTCGCGCTCGATCCAGTCGTGTGCCATGTCGCGTTCCTTCCCGCTTGGATCCGGTCACATCCAGCTGACGCCAGCTGCGGACGCGCGGCCAGGGCCGAACGGCCCACGCTGGGCGACCCGCGCTCACAGCTGGCCCACGCTGGTCACCGTGATGACCGCGACGCCGGCCTCGTCAGAGGCGGCGAGGTCCACGGTGGCCGAGAATCCCCAGTCGTGATCCCCGGCCGGGTCGTCGAAGATCTGCCGGACCGACCAGAACCCGGCCAGCTCCTCGATGATCAGCATTGCCGGACCACGCGCATCGGCCCCGGTCCCGATCGAGTCGTGCTGCGCGAAGTACTCGTCGAGCGCGGCCGCCCAGGCGCGGGCGTCAAAGCCGGCCTCGGCGTCCAGCTCGCCTAGGTCGTCGTGACGCCGCAGGGCGGCCAGCTCCACCCGGCGGAACAGGGCGTTGCGGACCAGCACGCGGAACGCGCGCTTGCTGGCGGTCAGGGCCGGCGGCCGGTCGGCCGCGAGGTGCTCGGCCTCCTCGATGGGGTTGCGCAGCTTCTCCCACTCGTCGATGAGGCTGTGGTCGGTCTGCCGGACGAGTTCGCCGAGCCACTCGATGATGTCGGTCAGCTCCTCGGTCCTGGCGTCTTCCGGCACGGTCTGCCGCAGCGCCTTGTAGGCGTCGGCGAGGTAGCGCAGCACCAGGCCCTCAGACCGGGCAAGGCCATAGAAGCTGACGTACTCGGCGAACGTCATCGCGCGCTCGTGCATGTCCCGCGCCACCGACTTCGGGGACAGCTCGTGGTCGCGGACCCACGGATGGCCGCGGGCATAGATGTCGTAGGCCGCCTGCAGCAGATCGGCCTCAGGCATCGGGTACCTCACCGACTCGAGCAGCTCCATCCGCTCGTCGTACTCGATGCCCTCGGCCTTCATGACCGCAACGGCCTCGCCGCGGGCCCGGAACTGCTGCGCGGCCAGCACCGGCCGCGGGTCGTCGAGCGTCGACTCCAGCACCGACAGCACGTCGAGCGCGTACTCAGGCGATGCGCGGTCCAGGAGTTGGATGGCGGCCAGCGCGAGCGGCGACAGCGGCTGGTTGAGCGCGAAGTCCTCCTGCAGGTCCACGGTGAGCCGGACGCAGCGGCCGTCAGCGTCCGGGACCTCCAGTCGCTCGACTACGCCGCCCGCGAGCAGCGCACGGTAGATCGCGATGGCCCGGTGGATGTGCCGTCGCTGCGCAGGCCGGTCCTCGTCGCTGTCGGCGATGAGGTGCCTCATGGCCGCGAACGCGTTGTCCGGCCGGCTGATCACGTTGAGCAGCATCGCGTGGCTGACCGCGAAGCTGGACCGGAGCGGCTCGGGGTCGGCCGCGACGAGCCGCTCGAAGGTCGGGCGACCCCAGGACACCATTCCGGGTGGCGGCTTCTTGCGCACCACGCGGCGGCGCTTCCGCGGGTCGTCGCCCGCCTTCGCCAGGGCGCGCTCGTTCTCGATCGCGTGCTCGGGCGCCTGCACGACGACCCGGCCTAGGGTGTCGAAGCCGGCTCGCCCGGCCCGGCCCGCGATCTGGTGGAACTCCCGCGCCTGCAGCAGCCGGTTGCCGGTCCCGTCGAACTTGGACAGCGCGGTGAACAGCACGGTGCGGATGGGCACGTTGATGCCGACGCCAAGGGTGTCGGTGCCGCAGATGACCTTGAGCAGCCCGGCCTGGGCCAGCGTCTCGACGAGCCGCCGGTACTTCGGCAGCATGCCCGCGTGGTGCACCCCGATGCCGTGGCGGACCAGCCGGGACAGCGTCTTGCCGAAGCCCGCCGCGAACCGGAACCCGCCGATCAGCTCGGCGATCTTGTCCTTCTCCGCCCGGCTGGACACGTTGACGCTCATCAGCGCCTGCGCCTGCTCGATGGCCGCGGCCTGGGTGAAGTGCACGATGTAGACCGGCGCGTCGCTCCTCGCGAGCAGGTCCTGCACGGTCTCGTGCACCGGCGTCAGGGCGAAGGCAAACGACAACGGAACGGGGCGACTGACCGAGCTGACGACTGCCGTGGCGCGGCCGGTGCGGCGGGTCAGGTCCCGCTCGAACCGGCTGACGTCGCCCAGCGTCGCCGACATCAGCAGGAATTGAGCCTGCGGCAGCTCGATCAGCGGCACCTGCCAGGCCCAGCCGCGATCGGGGTCGGCGTAGAAGTGGAACTCGTCCATCACGACCTGGCCGATGTCGGCCCGGGCGCCCTCCCGCAGCGCGATGTTGGCGAGTACCTCCGCGGTGCAGCAGATGATCATCGCGCCGGGGTTGACACTGCCGTCGCCAGTCATCATGCCGACCTCGTCGGCGCCGAAGATGTCGCACAGCGCGAAGAACTTCTCCGACACCAGCGCCTTGACGGGTGCGGTGTAGAACGTGCGCTCGTCCGCCGCCAGCGCGGCGAAGTGCGCGCCGGTTGCGACGAGGCTCTTGCCGGAGCCGGTCGGCGCGGAGACGATCACGTTGGCCCCGGACACAAGCTCGATGAGCGCCTCCTCCTGGTGCGGGTACAGGGTCAACCCCTGCTCCGCGACCCACTCGGTGAACGCGGCGAAGACGGCGTCCGGCTCGGCACTGTCCGGCAGTCGATCGGTGAGAGTCATGTCGCCGTCCATGCTGCCAGGCCGCGGCTAATGGCTCTGCCCGCGGCTGTCCGGCAGCCGTCGACACCGGCTCTCGGCTGAGCCTGCGCGCCGGACAATCAACGCCTGGACGAGCGGGAGCAGGCCTTCGGAGCCGCGGTACCGCCACAGCATCATGACGATGGAGTGCAGCCTGTTCCCCGGCGGGCCAGGCGAGGACGCCTCTGTCGTGACCGGCCTGGTTGATGACGGCGCGGGCGGCTTCAGCGCAGCACCGTCGGCTAGAGCAGGCAGGCGTTTACCGCTGTCCGGTTACTTCGGCTTGCGGACAATAATCTATTAAGTCGATTGAAATAGTTGACTTACTACCTGCGAGCATGTCACGCTGAGGCCATGACGACGCATGACGGGGTCCAGCGCCGCTTCGTGGATCAACTCCTCGTGGCCAGCGCCATCTGTCGGCCGCTGCGCGCGTCCTAGTCCAGTCGGCCGGCGCGGGCCGGCTCTTCGGATGTCAGTCCTGTTCGGAACCTTCCCGGTTTCCGCATTGTCCGGCCGCACGCAGCCGCCGGACCTGATCAGCCTGACCAGCCAAAGGGAGACAACGGCAATGACCGCTACTGCTACCGAGCACCACATCGACGTCCGCCAGCTCGCGGGCAATATCGGAGCCGAGATCCGCGGCGCAGATGCCGCGGAGCCACTCAGCCAGGCCGCCGTCGACGAGATCCGCCGGACCCTGCTCCGCCACAAGGTGGTGTTCCTGCGTGACCAGCACCTGGACTACGCGGGCCAGGTCGCGTTCGCGCAGCGGCTAGGGCCGCTGACGCTCGGCCACCCCACCCTGGCCTCTCCGCCCGACCAGCCGCTGCTGGAGGAGATCGACTCGCGCAAGGGCGGCCGGGCCAATCACTGGCACACCGATGTGACGTTCGTCGACCGCCCGCCAGCCTTCACGCTGCTGCGCGCGGTCGTGATCCCGCCGGTCGGCGGTGACACCATCTGGGCGAACACGGTGACCGCCTATGAGAGCCTGCCGCCGGAACTGCGCGATCTGGCAGACCGGCTGCGGGTCGTGCACACCAACGGCCACGACTACGCGGCGACCGACGGCCGCGAGGCGCGCCACGATCCCGAGTACGCGCGGCGCCGGCAGGAGTTCGTGTCTGTCCTTTTCGAGACCGAGCACCCGGCGGTCCGCGTGCATCCCGAGACGGCGGAGCGCTCGCTGCTGCTCGGCGGGTTCGCCCGCAGCGTGACCGGGTTCGCGCCCCAGGCCGCGCGTGACGTCATCCGGGTCCTGCAGGACTACGTCACCCGCCCGGAGAACACCGTGCGCTGGCAGTGGCGCGCCGGCGACCTGGCCATCTGGGACAACCGGGCAACCCAGCACTACGCGATCTTCGACTACGGCTCTCAGCACCGCCGCGGCGAGCGCGTCACGGTCGCCGGCCCGGTGCCGGTCGGCGTCGACGGCCGGCCGAGCATCGCCCTGCGTGGCGAGGCATCGGCGTACTACGCGGGCGCTGCGGCCTGACTCGGCCCGTTCCATCCGGATATCTCGACTAAGGACAGCATGCAATGAGCAACTCAGCAGACACAGCCACGCCTGCCCGCACCGGCGTGCCGATCTACAAGCGCAGACAGCGCCGGATCTACACCAGCGTCGCCGTCGCCGTCGCCGTCGTGATTGCCACCGTGGTCTGGGCGGTCACCAGCGGCTCGGGGTCTGGCTCGCTGCCGTCGTTCACCATCGCCTACGGCCAGGGCAACATCGCCAGTTCCGACAGCATCATCGACAGCGACCAGGCACTCGCCACGACCATACCCGCGCACCTTCACTTCGTGCCGTTCGACGCGGGCGTGACCGCTATCGCCGAAATGCGCAGCGGGGACCTGCAGGCCATTAGCGGTGTCGGCAACCCGCCGGTCGTCGGTGCGATCGGCACGGACACCGGCGTAGACGTCGTGATCGCACAGAGCTTTGACGACGACGGGCTGGTCGTGCCGAAGTCCATCACAACGCCGGCACAGCTGGCCGGCAAGTCGGTCGCTGTTCTCGTCGGATCCTCGGAGGACTACGAGCTGCGTGGCTGGCTGGGGATCGAGCATCTCACCTCGTCGGTGAAGGTGGTCAGCTTCAGTAGCGAGCAGGCAGCCGCGGCGGCCTACCTGGCCGGCGACGTCACGGCCGCGTACGTGGCAGGCGGCCCGGAGCTGCAGCTGGAGCAGCAGGGCGGGCACGTGCTCACCGACGCACCCGCCATCGCAAGGCTGGGCATCCCCGGCATTAACGTCGTCGCGGTGTCGCAGAGCGTGGTGCGCAGCGACCCTGCCCTGGTGCAGAGGTACGTGTGCGCCGAGGTTCAGGCAACCCGGCTGTTCACCGGCTCGCAGAGCGCCAAGTACCTGACGCAGAGCGCCAAGGTGCAGGGAGTCCCGGGCAACCTGATCGTCGCGGGAACCAGGAACTACCCGTTCATCCCGCTGGATCAGCAGCTGTACTGGCTCGGCTCGACGGTCAACGACGTCAACAGCCCCATCGTGAAGGCCTACGTGCTCACCGGGCAGTTCCTGGTCCAGCAGGGACGGCTCACGACGGCGCCGACTGCGTCGGTGATCGCGAGCCACGTCGATCCGGTGTTCATCAAGAAGGCGCTGGCTGGTGACTGCTGACGCCCGCGCCGTGCCGGG
>JASHSZ010000265.1 GCA_030040815.1 Streptosporangiaceae bacterium | reverse complement strand
CACCAGGACTCCTGACATTGTAGACCGATGACACAGTGTCACGAGCCTGGTGACCTGGTTCTTTCTGGTGTTTCCCGCGTATCGCTCCATGTCGTCATGTCCGGAGCAGAGAAAATAGATGCAAGGAAATTATGTAAAGCTCAGGCACCTGCGAGCCAGCGACCTGCGGAAACGCGCAATCAGGGTCTGATTTCTGGCTCTGTCGCGCTGGAACATCACATCGACTTTCACACTATGTCAGGAGTCCTGGGACACGGAAACATACCCGCACCCGTTTCCGCGAATAAGCGGGTAACACGATCCTGTAGATGCCGATAGGTGCCGCTCTGGCCTGGGATGATGATCGCTGCGAAATGATGATCATCTCGGCGGAGAGGGCACCTATCTGGTGAGCAGCATACATATGGGGAGGCGGAAGCGGCGGCATGTCCGGATCGGCACGCCGGATCGGGCGCTGACGGCAAACGCGGGCCTGGCGGCGGTCGGCGAGCTGTGTGACCGGCTCGGTGTGGTGGAAGAACTGGATGCGGCGGTCGGTCCCATCAAGCGGCGCGACCGGGGGTTCGGGGCCGGGGAGCTGCTGACCGGGATCGCGGGCGGCGCAGCTGGCTGGGGAGGACTTCCTGACCAGGCTGGACCGCCAGCGCGCCGATGTGGCTGGCCAGCAGGTCACGCCGGTGCCTGGTCTGGCGTCGACGACCGCGGCTGGCCTGGCCGGCGGATCACCCTGGCGCAGTGGCAGGCGGTGGAAACCGGCCTGGCGGCGGTGATCGGGCGGATGCTGTCGCTGCTGCCCGCGGAGCGGGTCGCGGCGCTGGCCGGCGGCCCGGTCACGATCGACCTGTATACCACCGATGTGGAGGTCTACGGGTCCAAGAAGCGGGGCGTGGCCTGCAACCATCAAGGGCAGCGGGTCGGCCGACCGCACGTAGCGGCCTGGGCCGAGACCGAGACCGTGCTGGCCGCCGACTTGGGCGGCGGCACCGATGACCCGCGCGCGACCGCGCCGGACCTGCTGCGCCGCGCCCTGGCCGCCTACCGCGACCGGTACGTCACCGAGGCGCTGCCTGCCCTGGACGGCCGGCGCTCCCGGTTGCGGAGTACCTCGCGCGGGAACTCTACCCGGCCACGCTCGCCGACCCGCGGACGCTCGCCGTGGCCGGTGCCGCGCTGCAGCCTGGGCGGCTCAGCAGCTGGCTCCGGGTGATCGTGGCTGAGCTGGATGCCGAGCTGGGTTCGGTGCTCGCCGCGCGGGCCGCGCCCCCCCGCGGCTGGCCCCGGTTACTCATCCAGGCCGGCGTCGGCTGGGTACCGCCCGAGCACCTGCCGGCGAGGACTACCACAGGGGCCTGCCTGGACGGGACGGTCGCAGCATTCCTCGCCGGCTTCGCCGAGCGCGGCGGCACCGACCTGGACTCGGTGAACGCGCTCGGTGTCGCAGACTACGCCGTCCTGTCCCCGGCACAGGTGCTCGCCCGCTGGCGTGCTGCCAGCGCAGACAACCGCCGCCGGTTCCGCGAGCGCGCAGACGAGGTTTCTTGTGGCTAGTCGGCTACACGACAGTCGTGGCTTTCTTGTAAGCCCGGGTTCTGGCTGGCATATGCTTGCCATGCCGACGCCGCCTTAGCGATGAGGTCAGCCCGCAGGGCAGCCGCGTCGACATCATCCGCAGTCACCTCGACACGGACGTACAGGTCGCCCTGGGTGCCGTCGGCTCCGCGCAGGCCGCGGGAAGGGACGCGGAACGTCTTGCCGTCGCGTGTGCCCTGATGGATGCGCAGCGTGACAGCACGGCCGTCGAGGAGCGGGATCTGGATATCGCTGCCGAGTCCTGCCTCAGAGCTGGTCAGCGGGATCCTCAGGGTCAGGTTGTTACGGTCTCGGCGGAACACCTCATCCGGTTCCACCGTGATCGTCACGTACAGATCGCCAGGCGGCCCGCCATCCGCAGCCGGCATGCCCAGTCCGCGGAGGAGGACCTGCTGCCCGTCGTGAACGCCCGTCGGCAACCGGACCGCGACCGCCTGAGGGACGTCAGTCAGCCGAAGCCGCACCGTCCCGCCCAGGGCAGCCTGCCTGAAGGACAGCGGCGTGCGCGCGGGGCGCACCCTGCGATGCCGAGCGCGGAGGGTTTTCAGCGTCCCCAGGGGCGTGTTGGGCGGATCGGGCGTGTAGCGCCAGCCCGCCCATAGCGTGGCCAGGTTGAGCAGGAGTCCGGCGCCCATGCCCGGTGCGACAATGGCGATCGGCAGGCACCAGGCGAACGGCACCGCGAGCAGGATGTACTGCCAGCGCCGGGCGAGTCGCCAGTCGCGGGCGAGCGCCGCTCGCATGGCGCGCAGCACCGCGGCGGTGATCACCTGCGACCACGCCAGGCCGACCACGCCGAGCACAATGTAGGTGCCGATTAGGCCGGGCAGGTGCGCGGTGCCGGTGAATCGCCGCGCCACGGCCGCGTGCAGGTTCAGGCTGATCCCCGCGCCCCCGATGAGCGCCACCGTGCAGATCCCGGCGCCAAGCGCGTAGTCGACGCAGCGGATCGCCAGCTGCCAGGCCGGGACATGTGGGGCAGGCTTGGGTGACGCGGCGGCGGCCGCCGCCCGCCCGGGCGTGTTGCTCGCAGGCGCGGTACGCCCCC
>JASHSZ010000264.1 GCA_030040815.1 Streptosporangiaceae bacterium | reverse complement strand
CGCACATCCAGGATGTCGTGAACGTCGTCTGGTATGAGGACCTGACCGAGATCGTGCTGCTCGGGTTCTCCTACGGCGGGATGGTGGTGACCGGGGCGGTGAGCTACCTGGCCGATCGCGTGCGGCAGCTGGTCTACCTGGACGCCTTCGTCCCGGGCGACGGCCAGTCCCTACGGGATCTGACCGGCCAGCCCGGCGAGCGCGTGCTCGGCCTGGGGGAGCAGTGGCTCGTGCCCGCACCGCCCCGTGCGTACGACAACCCGGCAGACGCCGCGTTCGCTGACCCGCGCCGGACGCCGCATCCGGTGGGCTGCTTTACCGAGCCGGCCCGGCTGCCGCGACCGCTCGAGGAGTACCCGTTCGGTCGCACCTATATCAAGGCGACGGTCGAGCCCGAGCCGACGGGGACCGCATCGTCACCGTTCTGGGCTGCCGCCGAGCGCGCCCGGTCGTCGCCGGCCTGGAGCTACCGGGAGATCGCGACCGACCACCTGGTACCGCTCAACCGCCCACACGAGCTGGCGGAGATGCTGCTCGAGCTGGCGTGACGCCGCTCACCATGGCACCGGCGTTCCGTCCCAGGAGAAGAAGCCACCGGTAGGTCCGTCGTCGGGCAGCAGCGCCAGCCGCACCGCCCCCGCCGCTCCCTCGGCTGGATCCCCGCCGCTGGCCGCGGCGAGCGGGTTCAGGTCGGTCGCGCGCAGGCCGGGAGCGAGCGCGTTCACCTTGACTCCGGCGTCTGCCAGCGCATGGGCATACAACACGGTCAGCGCGTTGAGCGCGGTCTTGGAAGCGCGGTACGCAGCGGCGTCGCCCGCGCCGAACGCGAACCGCGGGTCCGCGCTGGTGCTGCGCGCCAGCGACCCGGTGCCGCTGGAGATGTTGACGATGCGCCCTCGCGGAGACCTGCGCAGCGCTGGGAGAAAGGCGTTGGTGACGGCGACGACGCCGAACACGTTCGTCTCGAAGATGCGCCGGAAGCTGTAGACGTCCGCCTCCGGTGCAGGCCTCGGGTCATCCCCGATCCCGGCGTTGTTCACCAGGATGTCGAGCTCGCCGACCTGCCGGGCCGCCGCCACGACGCTTGCGTCATCGGTGACGTCGAGCACGAGCAGCCGGGCGCGGCCGCCGATCTCCGCGACGGCGGCGCGCCCGCGCTCGGCATCGCGAGATCCGACGTAGACGGTGACGCCGGCGGCAGCGAGCTGGCCGGCGATGTGCTTCCCGAGGCCCTTGTTGGCGCCGGTGACGACGGCGGTCGCAGTGCTCACCGCGCCGACGCTACTGGCCGGTGCTGCGGCTGACAATCTGCCGGTGATTACTCACCTGACTCAGCGACATCGCACACGTGCGCGAGGAGTTTCCCGGCCAGCTCGGCGGCTGCCACGTTCTGGTCGCCCTTGGTGACGAAGACGTGTCCGCAGTTCGCGCACGACAGGGCGCCCGCGGCGGTGATCCATTCGTCACCGCCATCGCGGATCTGCAGGTACTCCCGCGCACTGAGCAACGCTGACTGGAGTTCCGATTTGGCCACCGCGGACAGCTCGGTCTCCTGCTCGGACCGGACGGCCCAGCGTTCCCAGCTCCCGGCGATGACCCGCCAGAACCCGTACGCGGGTGATCCTGGCTTGTATCGTTCCCGCACGGCGATTGCCGCTGCTCGCAGCTCGCCGCCGGGGTCGGCCGATCCAGTGTCGGGGGGTATTGCCTCAGTCATGGGACGCCTTTGCATCTGGCCGGCTCGCGTTCGCGGGCCGCGGGGGGGTGGGCCGCAAGGTCGATGACGCCTGGTAATCGACTGACTGCGAAATATTGTTTCAGCAGATCGGGGCGGGGGCCATAGCCAGTGGTACTCGCGGCGGCCGTTGTCTCGCTGAATCTCGTCCGTCGGCGCGGTTAGCTCTATCCCTCGCGCTCGTTGCCGGGAAGTGGCCGCCTGCTGGATACCTGCTGAGGCGCAGCGGTGTCGCCAGCGCGGCTGCCAAGAGCCGCCGGGGATACAGGTACGCGGTCCGGCGGACGTGCCGAAGGCGGCGTGGCCATCTCCAGCGGCAGGCACCCGGCGAGGTCGCCGACATAGCCCGCTACTGCGTTACTAAACGACATTTTATGTCGTACTTCCGGCCT
Organism: Streptosporangiaceae bacterium; assembly: GCA_030040815.1. The sequence continues at coordinate 2,553 of JASHSZ010000264.1, read as the reverse complement.
TTGCGCATCCTGACGAGCAGTCCTGTGCTGCACTTGCTGGTGATGCGCCGCGGGTTACGAAGGGGACTGCATGCGCGGGGGAGCCAGGGACGACAAGGCTGACGGCGGCTCCCGGTGGCCCGCGCAACCGCCCGCGCAGCAGCGGCCGTTCTGGCTGCCTGGCGCCCATGAGGAGCGGTCCGCCTGGGACGAGCCGGGGTGGTGGCGCAACGAACCCGAAGTCATCGGGAGCGAGCTGCCGCGTTCGCGCCGGAAGCTCGCCGTCGCTGGCGGGATCGGCGCTGCCGCCGTAGCCGTGGCCGCTGCGCTGTTCCTCAGCGGCGTCGTCGGCTCGGGCCGGGCAGCCGCACCCGGTTTCCACCCCAGCGCCACCGCGCCAGCCGCAGCTGCGCGCCAGACGGCTGAGGCGTTCCTGGCTGCCTGGCAGGACGCGCACATCCGGGAGGCCGCGAGCTACACCGATCACCCGGCTGCCGCTGCGGCGGCGCTAACCTCCTACGACCGCGGCCTGCACCTTCGCGGTCTGCACCTGGCCGTGCAGGGCGCGACGGCGCAGGGAGTGGTGACGTTCGCGGTGGCGGCCACGGTCGGGCTGCCTTCTTCGACTGATGCAGTGACCGCCACCTGGTCTTACGCCTCGCACCTGGTCGCGTACCCGAAGCACGGCGGATGGTGGGTCAGGTGGAATCCTGTGCTGGTCGCGCCGAACCTGACCGCCGCAGAGAAGATCGCCAGCCTTCCGGTCGCACCGGGCGCCGACGAGATCGTGGATGCCGACGGCGACAACCTCGCGAACTCCAGCGACCCAGGGATCGACAACATCGCCGCGGCACTGCAAAGCAGCGCCCCGACCGGCCAGGGCATTCCGGGAATCGAGGTGGAGCTCGTCGCCCCCGGCAACAAGCCCATCGCCAGCACCGCCCTCGTGCTCAAGCACCCGGTCGCCACCAGCGTGGTCAAGACCACCATCGATCCGACAGTGGAGTCAGCGGCGGAGTCGGCCGTGCAAGCCTATCCAGACAGCTCCATGGTGGTGATCCAGCCGAGCACCGGCGACATCCTGGCGGTGGCCAACAACGACGGTTTCAACGACTTCGCGCTCACCGCGCGGGTGGCACCCGGCTCGACGAACAAGATCATCACCTCGACCGCCCTGTTCACGACGGGCCTCGTCAGCTCCCCGAGCCAGTCCGTAGCGTGCCCCCTGCAGCTCGTCATCAACGGCGATACCTTCACGAACGACCAGGGCATCAGCGAGCCCGCCGGCACGCCGTTCCTCACTGACTTCGCCGCGTCGTGTAACAACGCCTTCGCCCAGTGGTACACCAGCATCGGCGCCCAGACGCTCGCCCAGACGGCGCAGAAGTACTACGGCCTGAACCAGACCTGGAACATTGGCATCGGTGCCGGCGGCCCGTACTACAGCATTCCGACCGCCGCCTATAACGGGGAACTGGCCCAGGAGCTCTTCGGCCAGGGAGAGCTGGAGGCCTCCCCACTGGCCATGGCCTCTGTCGCCGCGACCGTGGACACGGGCTTGTTCAAACAGCCAATCGTCGTGCCAGGCCAAGCGCAGCTCAGCGCGACGCCGCTGCCCGGCAGCGTGCGTGAGTACCTGTGGCAGATGATGAGAGCAGTGACACAGACCGGGGGGACTGCAGCGGGGGTCTTCGACGGCGTCAGCTCCGCGGTTTACGGTAAGACGGGCACCGCGGACGTCGGCGGTCAGCAGCAGCCGAACAGCTGGATGGTCGTCTTCGACCCGACGCTCAACGTCGCGATTGGCTGCCTGGTACTTGACGCCGGCTACGGCGCCGACTTCGCTGCGCCGGAAGCCGCCGACGTGCTCCAGCAACTCTCACAGTCGGCAGGCTGACATGGCGATCGCCCCGGCCTCAGAGTCGATGCTTGTACATCTCACCGGCCTTCACGATGGCGAGCAGGTTCTCCTGATCTTGCAGCAACCCGACGTCGGCAAGTGGATCCCCGTTGACGACCAGCAGGTCGGCTCGTTTGCCCGGCTCGATGGTGCCTACCTCATCGGCGATTCCGATCAGCTCTGCATTCGTCTTGGTCGTTGCGACGAGGGCCGCATGAGCGCCCAGCACTGATGCCTTGATCGCCAGCTCGCGGGTCTTGTACCGGGCTAGGTCGCCGAGAAGGTCGGAGCCGGATGCGATGCGAACGCCTGCCTGCCGGGCCCGGCGCAGTCCCTCAAGCCCGCTTCCGAGCACGAGGTCGAGCTTGCCGAGCTGACCGGCGGTCAGGCCGCGCTCGCGGCCGTGCTCGTGCAGTTTCTCGTAGGTGACGAACGTTGGCACGAGGAACGTCCCTCGGGCCGCCATCAGACTCGCCGTCGCATCGTCGAGGAAGTTTCCGTGCTCGATGGATCGAACGCCGGCGTTCACGGCAGCGCGGATGGCTTCGGGCGTGTACGCGTGCGCGAGGACGTAGGTACCGGCAGCCTGAGCTTCGGCGACCGCCGCACTGAGCTCGTCTGGTCGGTACTGCACCGACTCGAGCCGGTCGGTCGGCGAGGCCACCCCGCCGCCT